>CAXBNO010000066.1:0-10351 GCA_963976775.1 uncultured Kordiimonadales bacterium | reverse complement strand
ACCGCCAGCATCTCCACCTGGAACGCACCCTGCAGTTCGGGACGGTCGGCGATCAGCGTCCGGTCGCCACAGCCGAACTTGCCGCTGCCATAGACGGCGGTGGTGCGCATCAGATAGCCGACGCTGGCCACAGTCTCGATATCCGGCTGCTGCCCCGCCGCGAGCCGCTCCGTCACATGGCTGAACAGGCGCAGGCTACGGTTGGCGCGACCCAGCACCAACTCGCGCGGCGTGAAGCGCCCGGCTTCCTGCTTCGGGGTATTGGCGGCCAGCCGCGCAATGTCGGCATCATCGGGAATGCCGTCGTACAGGCTGAAGGTCGCGTCCCAGGCCTCCGCAATGACCCGGTCGGTGCGTTTCTCCGGCGGCAGGTCATGCGAGAAGACCACCAGCGAATAGGCCCGTTCCGGCGTGTGCGCCGTCAGGACGACAGTGCCGAAACCCTGCGCATCCAGATCGAAGCGCCGCTGTTCGAACCGCCAGTTCTCCCGATGCATTCGCCGCAGCAGGCTGCGCATGAAACTCAACCGTGTCGGGAACGAGGCCCCCATGCGGGACAGGCGCATTACCTCATCGGCAGAACGCAGCGGCACGGCGGGCGGCGATGTCTGCGCCGCTGCAGTCATGGGGCAGGACCGAAGGATCGTTCAAAGAAATCCAGCCAGTTGCCGCCTGCGATCCGCGCCACATCCTCCGCCGAAAACCCGACCGCACGCAGCCCGTCGACGATGTTCGCGAAACCGAGACTGCAGGCGAACCAGTCCGGCTGCGGCGGGAAGCCCGCGTCGCTGGCGGAGCCCTCGCCGAAATCCTTCGCGCGGGTCCAGGTGCCGTTGCGCATCCATTCCACCACCGAATCCGGCTGGTCCTGGCAGAGATCGCTGCCGAAGCCGATGCGCTCCACCCCCATCAGTTCCGCCGTGCGCGCCACCATGGTGCAGAAACCGTCCACCGTGCAGTCCGACTTGCCCGCCAGATGATGCGGATAGAGCGAGAAGCCGAGCATGCCGCCACTCTGCCCCAGGGCGCGCAGCACCGCGTCGGACTTGTTGCGCAGCGCCGGGTGCCAGAAGGCCGGATTGGCATGGGTGATGGCAATGGGACGGCTGGAATGCTCGATGGCTTCCAGGGTCGAGCGCTCCGCCGAATGGCTCATGTCCACCACAAGCCCGACCCGGTTCATCTCCGCGATGACCTGTCGGCCCATGCGGGTGATGCCGGGATCCTCCGCCTCGTAACAGCCGGTCGCGAGCAGGCTCTGGTTGTTGTAGGACAGCTGCATGAAGCGCGCGCCGAGCCGGTGCCAGACCTCCACCAGCCCGATGTCATCCTCGATCGGCGACGGGTTCTGGAAGCCGAAGATGATCGCCGTCCGGCCGCTGTCGCGCGCCGCCAGCACGTCGGCGGCGGTGCGCCCCGGCACGATCAGGTCGGGATAGGCCTCGAAGCGGCGGTTCCAGGCGATGACATTCTCCACCGTCTCCCGGAAGTCCTCGTGATAGCAGATGGTGACATGCACGCAGGCGAGGCCCACCGCGTTCATCTGCCGGAAGATCGCCTCCGACCAGTTGCTGTACTGCAACCCGTCGATCAGCACCGGCACATCCGCCCGCCCCGCATCCACCATCCCGCAATCTCCCGGCCTTCACTGCCCCATCAGCATTAATGGATCAGCCCGGCGGCGTACAGGTTTGCGCTTGCCTTCTTTGCCGGTCAGAATGGCTGCAACCATCACGGGGGAGAGGCAGGCACATGGTTCGGCTGATTGAGTATCCGCTGCAAGGCGGCGGCAGCATCCTGGTGGAGGTCGATGACACGACCGACGGCCCCCGGCGGGCTTCCAGTACCGGCGAACCGGAAAAGATGACCCGAACATTCGAGGAGACCGCGAAGAACATCCGACCAATTGGCGAAGCGTTACTGGAGCAGGTCAAGTCACTGCGACCCGAGAGCGTCGAACTGGAACTCGGCGTGAAGCTGAACGCCAGGGCCGGGATCGTGCTGGCCAGTTCCTCGGCGGAGGGAAACGTGAAGATCACTCTCAAGTGGTCGCCGGGCAAGGAGTAGCGCACTCTGCCTTCTTCCCCACAATCGCTGACGATCTGTCTCAGGGCAGATGGACCGGAGGGGCTACCCTGCGGTGCCGGTTTCATGGTCGCCGACAACCTGCTGATGACCTGCGCCCACGTCGTGAATTCGATGCTCGGGCGGAAACAGGGCGACAAGTCGAGGCCTGCCGGGCGGTTGAGTATGTCCGGGGCCGAGAACGCGGAACTGGTCGCCTGGTGCCCGCCGGTCGAGCCTTACGAGGAACGGCAGCCGGATGTGCCACATGATGTCGCCGTGCTGCGGCTGAAACAGACGCCGGTGCCGAAGCCGGTGGTGGAACTGGTGGACGAGCCACCCGCAGATGGCGTGCGCCTTGGCTGTTTCGGCTTTCCAGGCAGCTATCCGAACGGATTGCAGGGCGCGGCGGTCGCGGCTGGAACGGATGCGGGCGGCTGGCAGCAGTTGCGACCGGACGTGGATGACCGGCTGTTCGTGGAGCCGGGATTCAGTGGCGCCCCGCTGCTCGACCCTCATGGCCGGGTCGTTGGCATGTTGGTGCAGGATGACCCCGGACGCCGCATAGCGCACATGATCCCGGTCGTCTCGCTCTGGCGGGCCTGGCCGGTGTTGGCCCGGCCCTATCTAGGTCTCGAGTCCTTCACGGAGGCGAACCGGCGCTTCTTCGCCGGGCGGGAACACGCGATCACGCGCATTCTGGAGAAGCTGGAATCTCACCCGCTGGTGACGCTGGTCGGCCCTTCCGGCAGCGGCAAGTCGTCAGTGGTCGGGGCCGGCGTGCTGCCGCACCTGCGCGCGGCAGGGCGGGTGATCCTGAAGATGCGTCCGCTCAAGGCCCCGGTCGAATCCCTGCGGAAGACGCTGAACGATGCACTGGCCGCAGCGGACCGCCCGCGACAGCCGAAAGAAGTGCGTCAGGCCTTGCGTGACCATGGACGTCGCGGGCTGCTGGACCTCTGTGAGGACCTCGCACAGGGCCGGGAGGTGCTGCTGTTCATCGACCAGTTCGAGGAAGTCTTCGCCAGCGGGGTGGCAAGAGACGAGAGGGAGTCATACCTGGACCTGCTGACGCCGGGTCCGGAAGAGGAACCGGGGCAGTTGCGCGTGCTGCTGACAGTCCGCAGCGAGTTCCAGAATGCCATGCTGTCCCGCGACGGATTCAATGAACCGGTGGAGCAGGGACTTTGCCCGCTGCGCACCATGAAACCGGACGAGATCGCGCAGGCTGTCGTAGTTCCAGCGTGCCGAGTCAATGTCGGGATCGAGCCTGCCCTGCTGGAACGGATTCAGCGAGAGATCAGGCCAGAGGGCAAGGAAGAGCCGTTGCCGGGATTCCTGCCGCTGCTGTCCTTCGCCATGAACCAGCTCTGGTCGCAGGCCAGCGGGCGCGAACTGACCCTGGCCGTATGGGAGAACAAGCTGGGCGGTCTTGCCGGGGCACTCGGGAATCACGCGGAATCGGCATTCGCCACTCTGTCGGAAGAAGACCGGGCGGTCGCGGAGAGCCTGTTCGACCTGCTGGTGGAGGCACGGGATGACGGCACCGACACACGACTGACCGTGCTTCGCGACAGTCTTTCCGATGATCAGAGACGTGTCGTGGACAGTTTTGCCAATGCCCGCCTGCTGACTACAGACCGCGACTCGGAGGACCGCGCCACGGTCGAGATCGCGCACGAGACCCTGATGCAGCACTGGCAGCGGCTCAGGCAGCAGATCGAGGTGCAGCGGCGCTTCCTGCTTTGGCGTACCCATATCCGGTCACTGATGGCCGACTGGCAGGCCCGTGACCAGGATCCCGGCTCGCTTCTGGCGGGAAAAGCACTGGAGGAGGCGGAACAGTTTGCGCAGTCGCACGCACTGGAAGAGTCCATGCGCGACTTCATCACCCGCTCCCGTGCGACCGAAAGCGCCAGGGACATCTGGGAACGGGTGCTGGTGGACAGTGCCTGGTGTGAAGCGGTGACGGAGCTCGCCAGCGCCGATCGCGCCACCCGCAGCGCATTCGCGCGGGAGACCTTCGCGAAGCAGGTTCGCATCGGGCTGATCACCGATACAAACTACGGTCGACGGCAGAATTTCCAATTTGTCGTCCGCGCACTCGTTGCGACCGACCTCGCAATCCGGTCGGAAGTCCTGGCTCATGCCGATGTGGCGGTGGCGCACCACGAGGATATGGCCCTTCCAACCCTGGCGCGCGGAATGCTTGCAACTGAACTGGAGGTCCATCAACCGGACATTCTTCTCCATGCCCTCTCGAAGACGGATGACCCGTATCAATGTGCGGCGCTGGGGCAGGCCATCGCTGCGATGACCCGGGGTCTGCCGGAACCGGCAGCCATCGAAACCATACTGGAAGGCCTGCGCTGGCCGCTCACCGTCGGCAAGGCAACCGAACACCTGCTTGACGCCGCGCGGACGCGCTTCGCGCCGGACCTGTCGCCCGAGGCCGGGTACTGGGACTTCGTGGTCTTTGTCGGGCAACGGTTTCCGGAGATCGAACTGCGCGTTCCTGACTGATTCGTCTCCGATCAGTGGGAGAACAGGGTGGGGACGGTCATCTCGTGCAGCAGGCTGCGGGTGACGCCGCCGAACAGGCGTTCGCGCAGGCGCGGGGTGCCGTAGGCGCCGAGGACGAGCATGTCGACGTCCAGCTCCGCGGCGCGGGACAGGATCACCTGGTCGGGGCTGAGATCATGGGATGTCTCGTGCATCACCTCGACCTTGATGTCGTGGCGGGCCAGGTGCAGGGCGATGTCCGCGCCGGCCAGTTCACCGGTGCCCCCGATGCCCGTCTTCGGGTTCACCGACATGACGGTCACCTTGTCGGCGGTGGCAAGGATCGGCAGGGCGTCGTTCAGGGCCCGCGCCGCCTCCCGGCTGCCATCCCAGCCGACCAGCACGTGATGGCCGAAATCGTGGGAGATGCCGACATAGGGGATCACCAGCACCGGGCGACCGCCCTGCAGGATCACTTCCTCCGGCATCGCATTGCCCGACGCGCGTTCCTTTGACGGATCGGACTGGGTCAGGACAACCAGATCGGCGTGACGGGCATGCATGGCAATGACCTCGTCGATCACCGAGGTGGCGGCAATCTGGCTGCGGAAGTCGTTGGACAGGGTGCTCTGCCCCAGCACCTTGCCGAAGGCCGCCTCCGCCCGCTGCACGGAAAGCTGCGCCTGCTCCCGGAGCGAGACCAGCACGTCCTGCGAGATGGGACCATCGAAGTAGAGCTGCATGATGGGGTCGGCCGCGACGTGCAGGCCGGTCAGATGGGCCTGATGCTGTTCGGCCAGCTTGATGGCGGCACCGATGGTCTGGTCCGGCTTTCCGACTTCATCAACGACAGTGAGAATATTGCGGTAGGACATGGCGCTTGCTCCCGTTGGGTCATTTCCGACCCCCAGCATCGCGCCATGCGGGAACAGTCACCTTGATCAGGATCAATCGTCGGGATTTTTCTTGCGAATGAACCGTGGCAGTCAGCCGGATGCATCCGAACCGGTCATTCCCTCTATCAATCGCCGTCCGGGTCGCGATAGATCGGGCCGCGATCGATCACCGGCTGCAGCAGGTTGTCGCGCATGTAGTCATGTTCCTCATCCGCCGTCGCCGGACGCTGCTCCTGACCGCGATAGCCCATGATCCGCCGCACCTCCGGCATCATGTAGTAGGCGGAGGATGCGACCAGTCCGATGGTGGCGAGGCCGTCCGGATCTTCCCGGTTCAGCCGCTCCGCCGCCGCCGCGGCCTCCTCCCCCGCCCCGACCCGGTCCAGCGCCTGTGTCAGGCCGTCGGTCAGTTCGGGCCGCAGCGCCAGAACATGATCGACCATTGCATCGACGTCGCCCGCGCCTGTGAAGCAGGGCATGCCCAGCGCCGCCGGGATCAGGACATCACCGAGGGCATTGAGCGCCGCGCGCTGGGCATCGGACAGGGCGCTCATGATGCAACCCTCTGGTCGGCGCGGGTCTCGATCATGTGCATCACCGACCGGAGCGCGATGGCACAGATCGTGGCCGTGGGGTTGAACCCCGACGAGGTGACGAAGGTGCTGCCGTCCAGCACGTGCAGGTTGGGCACATCGTGGCTGGTGCCCCACTGGTCCAGCACCGAGGTCTCCGGGTCATTGCCCATGCGGCAGGTGCCCATCAGGTGCCAGCCGCAGTCGCGCATCAGGGTGGTGGTGGAGATGCTCTTCGCACCTGCGGCCTCCATCGCCTCCCGCTGCCGCTCCAGGTGGAAGGCGATCAGCTTCTCCGTGTTCTCGGAGTTGCGGTAGATGATCTTCGGGCTGGGGATGCCGTCCGTGTCGGTCAGGCTGTCGTCCAGCACGACGCGGTTCTCCGGGTCCGGCAGGTCTTCGGCGATGATCCCCCATTCGAAGGAATGGCCGAAGCGCTTCTGCGTCGCACGGTGCAGGTTCTCGCCCCAGGCTTCCTCCAGCGGTGCGCCGCCATAGGCGGAGCGCATGCCCAGCGGCCCGCCTGTCGGCATGGCATTCCACTTCGCGCCCCGGACGAAGCCGCGTGACCTGTCGGTCTCGTAGAACTGCATCGAGTGGATGGCCTGCCCCGCCGGGCCGAGCCAGCTGTCGAGAGGTTCGTCGAAATAGCCGACCGTGGCGGCATAGGGGTGCATCATCAGGTTGCGCCCCACCAGCCCCGACGAATTGCCAAGCCCGTTCGCGAACCGGTCCCCGCCGGAGAGCAGCAGCAGGCGCGGCGTACCGACCCCGTTGGCACAGACAATGACCTTCTCCGCCCGTTGATGATGCTCCACGCCGTCGCGGTCGATCCAGATCGCGCCGCTGGCCAGCCCCTGCGCATTCACCGTGATCTCCCGCACCCGGGCACCGGTGATCAGTTGTGCGCCGTTGGCGATGGCATCCGGCCAGTGGGTCAGGTCGGTGGAGGCCTTGGCCTGTTCCGGGCAACCCTGCATGCAGGTGCCGCGCCGGGCGCACTGGCTGCGGCCCCGGTACGCACGCGAGGGGATCGCCTGCGGCGCGGGCCACCAGTGCCAGCCGAGATCGTTCATGCCCTTCGCCGCCAGCCGTCCGATCTTGCCGATCGGCAGCGGCGGCAGCGGTGGCGGTGTCATCGGCGGGTAGGCCGGATCACCGGCCAGGCCGGACACCCCCATCTCCACGTCCATATGGTCGTAGAACGGTTCCAGGTCCTGATAGGTGAAGGGCCAGTCATCGGCCACGCCGTCGAGGCTCTTCACACGAAAGTCGGAGGGCATGAAACGCTGCCAGTGCGCCGCGTAGATCAGGGTGGAGCCGCCGACGCCCGCGAACATCAGCGGGTTCACGTCCGACTCGCTGGTGTCGATGGGATAGTCCGTGGCCAGCCCCCGCACGTTGGGATTCGGATGCCACAGCCTCTGCGACATCAGCTCCCATTCCGGCCTGTCGCCATAGAACTCGCTCGATTCGACCCGGCGTCCCTGTTCCAGACAGACAACCCCGACCCCGGCTTCCGCCAGATGCTTCGCCGCCACGGCACCGGATGCACCTGCACCGATGATCAGCACCTCGGCAATCTCACCCATCTGTCCGCCCCCGCAAAGCCATCGGATGCCACCAATTCTAGGGGTTCCGATGCGATTGCGGCTTGGATGCAACTGCACCAACTTCCCGCGCCTCGCGACCCGTTCAGGAATTCCCTCGCAACAGCGGGGGCACGCGGCGTATAAGGCCCCATTCCGTAGAGCCCCCGCCATTTGAACGCGGGCGCGCCAGTGGAGGACACCCATGAACGATATCGGCAATTCCCCGGCAGCCCGGGACATCCGCAACCTGATCCACCCCTACACCAATCTCGACCTGCATCGTAGCAAGGGTCCGCTGATCATCGAGAAGGGCAAGGGCGTGCGCGTCTGGGATGACGAGGGCAAGGAATATATCGAAGGCATGGCGGGCCTTTGGTGCGCGTCCTTCGGTTTCGGCGAGGAAGAGCTGATCAATGCGGCGGTCGAGCAGATGCGCAAGCTGCCGTTCTACCATCAGTTCGGCCACAAGAGCTCCATGCCCTCCATCGAGCTGGCCGAGAAGCTGATCGAGATCGCGCCCAAGGCGATGTCGAAGGTGTTCTTCGCCAACTCCGGCTCGGAGGCCAATGACTGCCAGGTGAAGCTGCAGTGGTACGTCAACAATGCGCTCGGCCGCCCTGAGAAGAAGAAAATCCTGGCGCGGGAGAAGGGCTATCACGGCGTCACAGTCGCCTCCGCCTCGCTGACCGGCCTGCCCGCGAACCATGCCGAGTTCGACCTGCCCATCGCCGGAATCGGCCATGTCTCCATGGCGTTCCCCTATCGCGGCATGCAGCCGGGCGAGACGGAAGAGGAATATTCCACCCGCCTGGCGCAGGAGCTGGAGGAGCGGATCATTCAGGAGGGGCCGGAAACGGTCGCCGCCTTCATCGCCGAGCCCGTCTGCGGTGCCGGTGGTGTGCTGGTTCCGCCCGCCGGATACTTCCCGAAGATCCAGGAAGTGCTGCGCAAGTACGACGTCATGATGATCGCTGACGAGGTCATCTGCGGCTTCGGCCGGACCGGCAACATGTGGGGCTGCGATACGTTTGATATCGAACCGGATTCCATGTCCGTCGCGAAGCAGCTCTCCAGCGCCTACCAGCCGATCTCCGGCATCATGGTCAATGACCGTATCTTCGATGCCATGGTCGACCAGTCGAAGAAGATCGGCACCTTCGCCCACGGCTTCACCTATTCGGCTCACCCGGTCGCCGCTGCCGTCGCCTTGCGCACCATGCAGCTGATGGAGGAACGCAAGATCCTGGAGCATGTGCGGGAGATCGCGCCGGTGATGCAGAAGCGCCTGCATTCCTTCGCCGATCATCCGCTGGTCGGCAACACGCGCGGTGTCGGCCTGGTCGGTGCCATCGAGCTGGTGGCCGACAAGGCGACGGGCAAGCCGTTCAATCCGAAGCAGATGGTCGGTGCCCATTGCATGGACCGGGCGCAGGAACATGGCCTGATCACCCGCGCCATGGGCGACGCGCTGGGCTTCTGTCCGCCGCTGGTCATCACCGCGGAAGAGATCAACCTGATGTTCGACCGCTTCGGGAAGGCCCTGGACGAGACCACCCTGTGGGTCGAGAAGGAAGGCCTGCGCGCCGCCGCCTGATCCCGGTTCGGTTCACGACTGACCGTTCCGCCCCTCGCCGGGGGTGGAACGGTCAGCGTATGAGTCCCGAGAGAGGTGGAACGGTCGGCAACATAATTCCCCACCATCCCCGACTCATTTCATCCGCAGGGGCAATCCTGAGTTTCATCTGAAACACAGGACCTGCGGAGGACATGACATGCAGACTGTTGACGCGATTGCCGCCGCCATCGTGGCGCGCGAGGGTGGTTACGTGGACCACCCGGACGACCCGGGCGGTGCCACGAAGCACGGGGTGACGATCCATACGCTGCGGCGGCTCGGGCTCGATCCGGACGGCGACGGCGACACGGATCGCGATGATGTCCGGCTTCTGACTGTCAACGACGCTATCGGCATCTTCAAGGACCATTACTACCGCAAGCCAGGCATCTGGCGACTGCCGGAGCCGCTGCAACCCAGCGTCTTCGACATGCAGGTCAATGCCGGAGCCAACGCCGGGCGGATCCTGCAGAGCCTGCTGAACCGGATCGGTTGCGGGCCGGTCACCGTGGATGGTGTCATCGGCCCGGCAACAGGCGACGCGACCCACCGAGCGCATGAGGCCATGGGCAGCCTGCTGGTCGATGCCTACGGGATCGAACGCCGCAACTACTACTATCGCATCGCGGAGCGCAATCCGGGACTGCGCGGCTTTACCCGCCGTCGCGACGGTGGCAAGGGCGGCTGGATCGCCCGCGCCGAGGCATTCATCTCGAACAGCTTTCACCTGACCGAGGCGGCACATCGCGAAAGGATCGCGGCATGGGCATGATCCGCGATCTGCTGTTCGGTGGCCTGTCCGGTGTGGGCGAAGCGGTCGCGACCGTCGGTCGGGTCCTCGTCGGGGACAAGGCCGCAGGCCAGGCGCAGCGCCATGATGAGACCATGGCCACCCTCGGCCAGTATGCCGCCGAATTTCGCCGTCTGGAGAACCGGACCTGGTGGGATGCGCTGGTGGATGGCCTCAACCGCCTGCCCCGGCCATTGCTGGCGCTCGGCACCGTCGGGCTGTTCGCCTATGCCATGGGCGACCCCGTCGGCTTCGCGATCCGGATGGAGGGCCTGAACCTGGTACCGGACGAACTCTGGTACCTGCTGGGCGCGGTCGTC
>CAXBNO010000065.1:0-10354 GCA_963976775.1 uncultured Kordiimonadales bacterium | reverse complement strand
GGTCCGGCAATAGCGGACCGTGATATTCAGCGTGCCGAAGCGGATCGGTTCGTCGACCGGAACTTCCAGATCAACCGTCCGGGCGGTGACCTTGTCGAGCGCGCGCAGGACCGCGATGCGGCCTGTTGCATCCTCCGACCGTGCAGCGTCGAAGGTCTCGCCCTGCTCTTCCCCGATGATCTGCGCCCGGGTTGGCGCAGCCGGAAGGGCCGCTAAGCCAAGCGCGAGGCCGAGAAGCGCAATCTGACGTAGTCTGCTGTCCATCGTCCCTCACTGTCACAAAGCACCGACCGCAGCAGGTCCACGGCCTCCGCCCTGGCCGAAGCCCGGTCCTGCGGCGACAGCGTCGCGAAGAAGCTGTCCGCGAACGTGTCCATCCAGCCACCGACATCCGTCGGCAACGGCGTGGGTCGCGGGATCAGTTCGGCGGAATGCACCTCGAAACCTGCTTCGCGCAGCAGGGCGCTGTATTCATCCGGCGTCGGAAAATACCAGGGGCTGAGCGCGGCACCATCAATGCCGTAGCGGCCAAGCACGGCAATCAGCGCCGTCCTGATCGCCGCAACGTTGCCATGCCCGCCAAATTCGGCAACAAAGCGGCCACCCGGCTTCAGTGCACGATGGACGCCCGCAACGACTTCCGCCGGACGGGTCATCCAGTGCAGGGCGGCGTTGGAGAAGACAGCATCGAATTCGTTGCTGAAGGCGAGCGCGTGTCCGTCAGTCACATGCGCGTCCAGCCCGCGTGCCCGGGCGGCGGCGATCATGTCGGCACCGGCATCAACGCCGGTCACCCGACAGCCGGCCGCGACCAGCTTCTCCGTCAGCACACCATCGCCACAGCCGAGATCAAGAATGCGCTCACCGGGCTGCGGGTCCAGCAGTTCCAGCACCGGGGCACCAAGTACCGCGACAAACCCCGCATGCTGCTGATAGCGATCCGGCTGCCAGTCCTGGCCCCGCACGGTCACTGGCTGCTGCTTCCACCGGAATAGATCGCCTGCCCCACCAGATCCATGATGTTGACCGACCCTTGGGCGTAGCGGAAGGAATCCCCCGCGTTCAGGTTGGCCTCATCACCGCCCGGTTCGATCGACAGGAACGTGTCGCCCAGCAGGCCGTCGGCCAGCACGCGGATCGAGGAGTCGGCGGGAATCTTCACGTCGGAGGCGATGTTGAGCCGGACCAGCGCCAGATAGGTCGGCGATTCCAGTTCGGTCGATTTCACGGAGCCGATCTTGATGCCGCTCAGACGCACATCGGCACCTGTGATCACACCATCCACCTTGTCGAACTTGGCGACAAGCTCATAGCCGGAGCCGGGCGCGATATCGGCGGTGCGGTAGGCGAAGATCAGGAACATGGCCGCGATGGCGATCACCACGGCCCCGATCACGGTTTCGACGATATTGTTGGACATGCGTGTGACTGCCCCCGCGTTCGGATGAAATGCCTTGCTGCTCAGCCCTCGGGCGACCAGGCCTCGTAGTCACCGGTCGCGGCGGCGCGCTTCGCCCCCTTGGTGACATGGCCCGCCGGACGATAGGCATGTGGCGTGCCGGTCAGATTGGGCTGGTGCAGCTTTTCCCATTCCCGCATATCCTGCACCGCCTGGGGCGTGGCATCCGAGGTGTGATGCAGCCAGGCGTTCCACTGCGACGGCACCTTCGACCCTTCGACAATGCCCTTGTAAATGACCCAGCGGCGCCCGGTTCCGCGACGGTCCTCATAGTAGCGGTTGCCGAACTGGTCCTCACCGACCAGCTTGCCGTTTCGCCATGTGAAGAACCGTGTGCCGATATGTGCCATGTTCGCGACCGCTCCGTGCAGGACTGGAGGAGGAATTCTGCGCCGGACTATGCCGAAACGGGTCTTGTCCGTCCAGTGCCCAACCACCTGCCCGAAGGCTGCCGTGTCAGGTGTCACCGGCAGACGACGTGTGAGGCGGCACCGCTGTCGCGATCCAGTCCGCCAGCCGTGATCGCTGTGCCTCATCCAGATGCAGCGCCAGCTTGGTCCGGCGATAGAGCACATCATCGGCACAGGTGACCCATTCCCGGTCGATCAGATGCCGGATCTCGGCCTCGTAGAGGCCGGCACCGAAGTGTATCCCCAGTCCATCCTCCCCGCCCGGTTGGTCCAGCATGTCCCGCGCATGGGTGCCATAGAGGCGCGCCAGCCGGTGAACGGTTGCCGGGTCCAGGTAATCGAAGGCGGCCTGCAGCTCCGCGACACAGGCATCGAACCCCGTGACCGGCATGTCGCCACCTGGCAGGGTCGCACCCGCCGTCCAGGGCGTCGATCGCGTTCCGAGCAGCGTGTCGATCTTCTCGACCACTTCCTCGGACAGTCGGCGGAAGGTGGTGATCTTGCCGCCGAAGACATTGACCAGCGGCGCACCCGCATCCCTGTCGGTGGTCAGAACATAGTCCCGCGTCGCCTCCTGCGCCTTCGACGCGCCATCGTCATACAGCGGGCGAACGGCGGAATAGGTCCAGACAATGTCGTCAACGGAAACCGGCTTCCTGAAATAGGCGCTGACGGCCTCAGTCAGATATGTCTTCTCCTCTTCAGAGATCCTGATGTCGGCCGGATCGCCGTCATAGTCACGATCCGTGGTGCCGATCAGGGTGTAATCATCCTCGTAGGGAATCGCGAAGACGATCCGCCCATCGGCGTTCTGGAAGATGTAGCAGCGGTCATGTTCGAACAGGCGGGGCACCACGATATGGCTGCCCTGCACCAGCCGGACGTTGTGGCTGTTGTTGCGCCCGACGACACCACCGATCACGTGATCCACCCAGGGGCCTGCCGCGTTCACCACGACATCAGCCGTGACCGTGTGCACCGCCCCGCTGCGCTGATCCTGCATCTCCACCAGCCACTTGCCGTCCCTGGCGCGGGCGGAGGTCACACGCGTGCGGGTGCGCACCACGGCCCCCCTGTCCGCCGCATCGCGGGCGTTCAGCAGGACCAGCCTGGCATCATCGACCCAGCAGTCGGAATATTCGAAGCCCTTCACGAACTCGTCGCGCAGCGGCGCACCCAGCGGATCGGTGCGCAGGTTCAGTGTCCGCGTGGACGGCAACAGCTTCCGTCCCCCCAGGTTGTCGTAGAGAAACAGGCCGAGCCGCAGCATCCAGGCCGGACGCAGGCCGCGATGGTGCGGCAGCACGAACCGCAGCGGCCAGATGATCTGCGGTGCCATGGACCAGAGCGTTTCCCGCTCCATCAGGGATTCGCGCACCAGACGGAACTCGAAATGCTCCAGATAGCGCAGGCCACCATGGATCAGCTTCGTCGATCCGGAAGACGTGCCCTGTGCGAGATCATTCATCTCCGCCAGCATGACCGTCCGACCGCGGCCCACCGCATCACGTGCGATACCGCAACCGTTGATGCCACCCCCGATGACGAAGATGTCGAAATGTTCCGTCATGGATATCTCATCCGGCCTGCACCAACCCGCTGTCCGCGATCTTCAACTGCACCTCATTGGCCGCACATATCTCGGAAATGCCGGCAGACGGGGGCTTGTCGGTGACGAAGATATCGATCTCGGACAGATGGCCGATGCGGACGGGCGCGGTGCGCTGGAACTTCATGCTGTCTGCCACCAGGATGGTACAGCGGGCATGGCGGATGATCGCCTGGGCGACGCGCACTTCCCGATAGTCGAAGTCCAGCAGGCTGCCGTCCTGATCGATCGCCGAAGCACCGATCACGGCAAAATCCACCCTGAACTGGTTGATCAGGTCGATGGTCGCCTCCCCCACGATCCCGCCATCGGCGTGACGCACCAGCCCGCCGGCGATGATCACCTCCGCCGACGGCGCCTCCCGCAGGATG
This sequence comes from uncultured Kordiimonadales bacterium, assembly GCA_963976775.1. Taxonomy (GTDB): domain Bacteria; phylum Pseudomonadota; class Alphaproteobacteria; order Minwuiales; family Minwuiaceae; genus Minwuia. Next base: position 6,505 of record CAXBNO010000065.1, on the reverse strand, counting down.
TTCGCCACATTCAGGTTGTTGGTGATCGCCATGATCCCGTCGTGCTGGCGCAGCGCGAAGGCCACCTGCTCCGTCGTCGTACCAATGTTGAGCATGATGGATGACTTGTCCGGGATCAGCGCTGCCGCCGCCGCACCAATACGCTGCTTCGCCTCCGCCGCCAGGATGCGTCGCGAGTCGTAGGCGAAGTTGGTCACATTGGAGGGATAGACCGCCCCGCCGTGCACCCGCTGCAGCAGACCGCGATCGCTGAGTTCGTTGATGTCCTTCCGGATTGTCTGTGGCGTGACCGCGAACCGGCCTGCCAGATCCTCCACATCCACGCGCCCATTGGCCCGGGCGCGGCCGAGGATATCCGTCTGACGGGGCGATATGGCGGAAGCTTCGGTTTCTTTCATTTTCTTTCGCAATAGCGAGACGCGGGTGCAACATAAGCACGTGATACGGGCAAACGGCTGTGATGCAGGCAATTTTCGTTCATTTGGGGCTCATATCGCAACATGAAATTTCATTATGGTTCATATTGACTTTCATTTTCCTTCGCTTGATGATCCATCCATTAACCTAGGGAGGGTTGAATAATGAGAAGAAACTTGCTCGCCGCCGTCGCGGCCGGCGCCCTTTTCGCCTTCGCCGCACCAGCCACCGCTGGTATGGACGAAGCGAAGAAATGGGTCGAGAGCGAATTCCAGCCATCTACCCTGTCGAAAGACGGGCAGATGTCGGAGCTCGAATGGTTCATCAAGGCTGCAGAGCCTTTCAAGGGCATGGAGATCAACGTGCTGTCGGAGACAATTCCGACACACGAGTATGAATCCAAGGTCCTTACCAGGGCTTTCGAGGAAATCACCGGGATCAAGGTGAACCACCAGCTTCTGGGTGAAGGCGAGGTCGTGCAGGCGGTGCAGACGCAGATGCAGACCAACCGCAACCTCTACGATGCCTACATCAATGACTCCGATCTGATCGGCACCCATTCCCGGCTGCAGCTCGCGGTCAACCTGACCGACTGGATGGCGGGTGAAGGCAGTGACGTGACCCTGCCGACGCTGGATATCGACGACTTCATCGGCAAGTCGTTCACCACCGGCCCGGATGGCAAGCTGTACCAGTTGCCCGACCAGCAGTTCGCCAACCTGTACTGGTTCCGCAAGGACTGGTTCGACCGTGCGGACCTGCAGGCGAAGTTCAAGGACATGTACGGCTATGACCTGGGTGTCCCGGTCAACTGGTCGGCCTATGAGGATATTGCCGAGTTCTTCTCCGTCCATGTGAAGGAGATCGACGGCGTCCGCATCTATGGCCACATGGACTACGGCAAGCGCGCGCCCGACTTGGGCTGGCGCATGACCGATGCCTGGCTGTCGATGGCCGGTGCCGGCTCCAGGGGTCTGCCGAACGGTCGCCCGATCGACGAATGGGGCATCCGCATGGAGGAAGGCTCCTGCAACCCCGCAGGTGCATCCGTCACGCGCGGTGGCGGGGCCAATGGCCCGGCGGCGGTCTATGCGATCCGCAAGTGGGATGAATGGCTGCGGCAGTACGCCCCTCCGGGTGCCGCGGACTATGACTTCTACCAGTCGCTGCCCGCCCTGAGCCAGGGCAACGTGGCCCAGCAGATCTTCTGGTACACGGCCTTCACCGCCTCCATGGTCGCGCCGAAGTCGGAAGGCAACAATACCGTCGACGACGCCGGCAAGCCGCTCTGGCGGATGGCTCCGTCGCCGCATGGCCCGTACTGGGAGGAAGGCCAGAAGCTCGGTTATCAGGACGCCGGTTCCTGGACCCTGTTCAAGTCCACCCCGGTTGATCGCCGCAAGGCAGCCTGGCTCTACGCCCAGTTCGTGGTCTCCAAGACCGTGTCGCTGAAGAAGAGCCATGTCGGTCTGACCATCATCCGCGACAGCGACATCCGGCACCAGTCCTTCACGGACCGGGCACCGAACCTCGGTGGTCTGGTGGAGTTCTACCGGTCTCCGGACCGGGTCAACTGGTCGCCGACCGGTGTCAACGTCCCCGACTATCCGAAGCTGGCCCAGATCTGGTGGCAGCAGATCGGTGACGTGAACTCCGGCGCGTTCACGCCCCAGCAGGCGATGGATCGCCTGGCGCAGGAGATGGACATCACCATGGCTCGCATGGAACGGGCGGACAAGGCGAACAACACCTACGGTGGCTGCGGCCCGCGTCTGAACGAGGAGAAGGATGCCTCCGAATGGCTCGGCAAGGGCGGTGCCAAGGCAAAGCTCGCCAACGAGAAGCCGAAGGGCGAGACCATCGCCTATGACGAGCTGATCAAGCGCTGGCAGGCCAACTGACCTGTCGCGTTCTGGAGAAGGGTTTCGCCGCGCCACCTCCCCGGCGTGACGGAGCCCTTCTCCTTCTTTTCCCGACCGATCTGTTTGAGTAATTTTCGTCCATGGCCCTGGAACTGAAATCAGTCGCGAAGCAGGTAGGCGGGGAAGTTCATATCCACCCCACCGACCTGACGCTGGCACCCGGCAGCTTCAATGTGCTGCTTGGCACGACACTTTCCGGCAAGACCACCCTGATGCAGCTGATGGCGGGGCTGGAGCGTCCGACCAGCGGCCGGATATGGTTCAACGGGCGCGATGTGACCGGCGTATCGGTGCAGAAGCGCAATGTCTCCATGGTCTATCAGCAGTTCATCAACTATCCGAACCTCAGCGTCTACGCCAATATCGCAAGCCCCCTGAAACTGGCCCGTATCGACAAGGCGGAGATCAATCGTCGGGTGCAGGAGATGGCCGAACTGATGCGGCTGACGCCAATGCTGGACCGGCGCCCGTCGGAGCTTTCCGGCGGGCAGCAGCAGCGCACCGCCATGGCCCGCGCCCTGGTGAAGGATGCCGACGTGGTGCTGCTGGACGAACCGCTCGCGAACCTCGACTTCAAGCTGCGCGAGGAACTGCGGGACGAACTGCCCCGCCTCTTCGCCGACCGTAACTGCATCGCGGTCTATGCCACCACGGAGCCGATGGAGGCGCTGCTGTTCGGCGGCAATACCGCCACCCTGCACGAAGGGCGCGTGACCCAGTTCGGCCCGACAATGGAATCCTATCAGCACCCGAGGGATCTGATCAGTGCCCAGGTCTTTTCCGAGCCGCCGATGAATGCGGCGACGGTGACCAAGCAGGGTGGCGAATTCCTGCTGGGCAGCAGCGTCCGCTGGCAGGCCGATGCCTCGACCACGGGACTGGCGGATGGCAGCTACATGCTCGGCGTGCGGCCGCACCGGGTGACCATCCGGCCCGATGGCGCGCAGCCGGTGGCCATTCGCGGCCACGTGCGGATCGCTGAACTCAGCGGTTCGGAGAGCACGGTGCACTTTGATCTGAACGGCAATGACTGGGTGTCGCTGTCCGCCGGCGTGCATGACTTCGATATCGGCGCGGAGGCGGATTTCCACATGGATGTCTCACGCGCCATGTACTTCGACGACACTGGCCACCTGGTCGGCGCAGCCGGTGGCAGGGCCGACTGACATGGCGCGCATCACCCTGGACAAACTTGGCCATGCCTACATGCCCAACCCGGTGAACCCCGCCGACTGGGCCCTGCAGGAGCTTGATTTCGAGTTCGCGGACGCCCGCAACATCGCCCAGGTGTTCCAGTTCCCGGTGATCTACGACACCATGACCGTGCGCCAGAACCTCGCCTTCCCGCTGCGCAACCGCGGTGTGGCGGCGGCCGAGATCGACGCCCGCGTGCGCGAGATCGCGGAGATGACGGACCTGACGGAGATGCTGGACCGCCGCGCATCGGGCCTGACGGCGGACGGCAAGCAGAAGATCTCGCTGGGGCGCGGGCTGGTGCGCGACGACGTCAACGTCATCATGTTCGACGAACCGCTGACAGTCATCGACCCGCATCTGAAATGGCAGTTGCGGTCGAAGCTGAAGGAACTGCACCGGCGCATCGACCGGACCATGATCTATGTCACCCACGACCAGATCGAGGCCCTGACCTTCGCCGACCGCGTCGTGCTGATGAAGGACGGCGGCGTCGTCCAGATCGGCACTCCCGTGGAACTGTTCGAGAGGCCCGCGCATACCTTCGTCGGCCATTTCATCGGCTCCCCCGGCATGAACCTGCTGCCCTGCATCATGGCGGGTGACACGGCCATGATCGGGGATACCCCGATCGCCGTGGCGAATGCGGCGTCCGTGAAGCCAGGTGGCACGCTGGAGATCGGTATCCGGCCCGAGTTCATCAGCTTTGCAGACAAGGGACTGCCGGTGCAGGTGACACGGGTGATGAACGCGGGACGCTATCGCATCGTGGAGACGGTCACGCAGACGGGCGAAACCGTGAAGCTGCTGGCCAGCAACGAGGCTGAGGTACCATCGGAAGCCACGCACCTGAGCTTCGACCCTGCCTTCGCCCGGGTCTACCGCGACGGCTGGCTGGCCGGGGAAGGACGCGGCGCATGAGGAAGACCGTCAATCAGAGAGCCTGGCTCTTCATCCTGCCGGTGCTGGTGCTCGTCGCCTTCAACGCGATCCTCCCCCTGATGACCGTGGTGAACTATTCGGTGCAGGAGACCTTCGGTAACAACGAATTCTTCTGGGCCGGCCTGATCTGGTTCGAGCAGGTAATCGAATCCCCCCGGTTCCATGATTCCCTGATACGGCAGCTGATCTTCACCTTCTCGATCCTGGCCATCGAGATTCCGCTCGGCGTCATCATCGCCCTTGCCATGCCACGCAAGGGCATGTGGGTCTCGGTCTGTCTGGTGCTGATGGCGCTGCCGCTGCTGATCCCCTGGAACGTGGTCGGCGCGATGTGGAACATCTTCGCCCTGCCCGACATCGGCCTGATGGGATACACGCTGAACGCCATAGGGTTCGATTTCAACTTCACCCGCCAGATCGGGGACGCCTGGTTCACCCTGCTGCTGATGGATGTCTGGCACTGGACCTCGCTGGTGGTATTGCTGGCCTACGCCGGACTGGTCTCCATCCCCGACGCCTATTACCAAGCAGCGCGGATCGACGGGGCCAGTTCCTGGGCGATCTTCCGCTACATCCAGCTACCGAAGATGAAGCGGGTACTGACCATCGCCGTGCTGCTGCGGTTCATGGACTCCTTCAACATCTACACGGAGCCGTTCGTGCTCACCGGCGGCGGACCGGGCAACTCCACGACCCTGCTGTCCATTGATCTGGTGAAGATTGCACTGGGCCAGTTCGACCTGGGTCCGGCGGCGGCCATGTCGCTGATCTACTTCCTGATCATCCTGCTGCTGAGCTGGGTGTTCTATACCCTGATGATGCGGAACGAGGAGTGAGCGGATGCGCGCGCGACGACTGATCCCGACGGTCTACATCATCTTCCTGATGCTGCCGATCTACTGGCTGCTGAACATGTCGTTCAAGACCACCAACGAGATCCTCGGTGGCCTGACGCTGTGGCCGCAGACCTTCACGCTGGAGAACTATGTCACCATCTTCTCCGACCCCACCTGGTACATGGGCTACGTGAATTCCCTGATCTACGTCTCCATCAACACGGTGATCTCGGTCGCCGTCGCCCTGCCCGCGGCCTATGCCTTCTCCCGCTATCGCTTCCTGGGGGACAAGCATGTCTTCTTCTGGCTGCTGACCAACCGGATGGCTCCTGCGGCCGTGTTCGCCCTGCCCTTCTTCCAGCTCTATTCGGCGGTCGGCCTGTTCGACACCCATCTGGCGGTAGCGCTGGCGCATACGCTGTTCAACATCCCGCTGGCCGTATGGATCCTGGAAGGGTTCATGTCCGGCGTGCCCAAGGAACTGGACGAGACCGCCTATATCGATGGCCACTCGTTCTGGAGCTTCTTCATCCGCATCTTCATGCCGACCATCGCCGCCGGTATCGGCGTCGCCATGTTCTTCTGCTTCATGTTCTCCTGGGTGGAACTGCTGCTGGCCAAGACGCTGACCTCGGTCGAGGCCAAGCCGATTGCCGCCACGATGACCCGAACGGCCTCCACATCCGGCTACGAACTGGGGCTGCTGGCGGCGGCAGGTGTGCTGACCATCGTGCCCGGTGCCTTCGTGATCTATTTCGTCCGCAACTACATCGCCAAGGGCTTTGCCCTGGGCCGGGTCTGAGTGCAGCGGAGGGACTGACAGATGGGTCTTTCATGGATGGCCTGGACCTGGCCGACCGCCGCCTTCTTCATCTTCGTCGCGCTGGCGATCTCCAGCATGGGTGTCTGGGAATATTTCGTGCCCGGCGGCGCGCCAAGGCGCGGCATCTTCCGCATCGACACCACGCGCGGCGACCGGCTGTTCATCAGCCTGCTCGGCTCCGCCTTCATCATGATCGCCTGGATGGCGCTGTTCGGCACACCACTCTGGGGCGGCGTCGCCGTCATCTGGGCCGTGTTCGTGTTCCGGAAGGTCTGAGCGCGCCGGTGCCGCAGAGCTACACCGACCGGACCTACTCCAGCCCCCTGATCAGCCGCTGGAGATAGCCCTGGCGTCCCGCGCGCTTCCGGATC
>CAXBNO010000064.1:0-10367 GCA_963976775.1 uncultured Kordiimonadales bacterium | reverse complement strand
TGGTCATCCACCACCACCACCTCGTCCACCAGCCCCTGCCACTGGGTCGCGAACATGCCGATGGTGGCGGAGCCGCAGCCGACCCGCATCCGGTTCTCAGCCGTGCCGTTGACGATGGGGGGCTGCCCGGCCTGCACGGTGATCTCCACGCCCTCGTCGACGGTCATGTCCACCGGCTTGCCGTTGCACAGGTCCATCAGGGTGCTGCAGGTCACCCGGCCTTCCTTCTTGCCGCCGCCGGTCAGGTGATGCACGCCGCCCAGCGACAGCATCTGGGAGCCGTATTCGCCGGTGGTGACATGGCCGACAGGCTCCCCGTCCACGCGCACCAGATTGCGTTCCGGGCCCAGGTGGCGGTCGGTGTCGATCTTCACCTTGGCACCGCAGTAGCTGAAGATGCCCTCCGTCACGATGGTCACCATGTCGATGCCCTCGACATCCTGGCTGACGATGAAGGGGGCGGGCTTGTAGTCGGGATAGGTCGTGCCTGCACCTACCGCCGTGATGAAGCTGTCGCCGGGGCGGACCAGTTCGCCGTCCCAGTCCACCGCATAGCGGTCACAGGCCCCGCAGCGCCCCTCCGCGATGAAACACATGACCGGACAGGCATCACAGCGGATCTTCCCATCCTTGCGCACCACGTCAGTCATTCCGTGTCTCCGTTGCCTTTACCGGCAAGGCCAGGTCGGGGTAATCCGGCGCAGCCGATGTGTGCTCTGTCGTCAGCGAGGCAGCCTTCGGCTTCACCCCCCATCGACCGCTTCGCGGCCACTTCCCCCTCAAGGGGGGGAGCAGGAGACGGCCAGGTCCGGTGGTCCAGGTGCGACTGCCCTGTCACCGGTGTGTAACAGGAATCGGTCGCCCAGCTCTTCTCCTTCCCCCTTGATGGGGGAAGGTCGGGAAGGGGGTGAAGGTGCCGCAAGGCACCACCCCTGCGGTCACTCCGCCTCGGGTTTCGCCATGCCGGTCGCGGTCGTGCAGGCCTGCGATATCCGGGCAAGCACACCTTCGGGATTCTGCAATACCTCGTTGTTCCAGAACCGGATGACGATAAAGCCCCGATCCCCGAGCCAGCGGCTCCGACGGTCGTCTGCATCCGTCTGCCGGGCATGCTGACCACCGTCGATCTCGATGATGATCCGACGTTCGAGACTGCAGAAGTCGGCGACATAGGGGCCGATGGGTACCTGGCGGCGGAACCTGACGTCGGCGATCTGGCGTCGGCGAAGGGCCTGCCAGAGTTTCCGTTCCGCAGGCGTGAGGTTCTTGCGCAGGTTTCGGGCGCGCTGGATTGACATGACCGGGTGCCTTTCCTGCGGTACCTGGGCTTCCCCCCCCCCCCCCCCCCCCCCCCCCCCGGGGGGGGGAGGGAGAAGGCCGTCCGGGTTGCACAGGATCTGCTTCATGACCGTGCGGCCCGGATGGCGGTGAGGATGCGGTCGGGGGTGGCGGGGGTGGTGGTCACGATGGCACCGGTGGCGTCGCGGATGGCGTTCAGGATGGCAGGGGCGGTGGGGATCAGCACGTGCTCCCCCAGTCCCTTGGCACCATAGGGGCCCTCGGCATCCGGGACCTCGATGATGATTGATCTGATCTCCGGCACGTCGCCGATGGTCGGAATCAGATAGTCGTGCAGGTTCTCTGTCCGGCCGGGCTGATAGTCCTCCATCAGCGCCATGCCGATTCCCTGCGCGATCCCGCCCTCGATCTGGCCCTGGACAAGCTGGGGGTTGATGGCGCGCCCGACATCATGGGCCGCCGTGATGTGGCGCAGTTTCACGGTGCCGAGATCCGTGTCCACGTCCAGTTCCACCATCTGCGCGCCATAGCCATAGAGCGCATAGGGCTCGCCCTGACCGTTCCCGTCCAGTGGCGCGGTCGGTGGATCGTAGGTTTCCTCGACCCGGAGCACGAACCCGTCCGCATCCGCCTCCATGACCGTCGGATCGAGTTGCCGTTCCGCACCGCCGTCGCGCAGCACCACCTTGCCATCGCCCAGCGCGATCTCCGCCGCGTCGCTGACATTGCCCTGCCGCAGCAATGCCTCCCGCAGGGCCAGGCCCGCCAGCATCGCCGCCTTGCCGGAAACGAAGGTCTGGCGGGAGGCGGAGGTCTTGCCGGCATCCGGCGTGACATCGGAATTGCCGATGAACAGGTCCACGGCGGTGGCGGGCACCCCCAGCGCCTCCGCGAAGATCTGGGTGATGACGGTATTAGATCCCTGACCGATATCGACGGCACCCTGATGCAGCCGCACCCGCCCGTCTGCCATCAGCCCGGCCTTGATGGTCGAGGGGTTGGGCAGGGAAGTATTGCCGCAGCCGTACCAGCAGGTGCCAAGGCCGACCCCGCGCCGGATCGGATTGTCCGGGTTGTCCCTGTTCCAGTTCGCCGCCGCCGCGCGTGCGCGCGCCCATGGTTGCTGCAGGGCGGAGAGGCAGGCATGGATGCCGACGCCGGTCCTGAAACTCTGGCCGGTGACCGTCGGCTGGCCGTCCAGCAGGGCGTTTCGCAGTCGGAAGTCGAGCCGGTCGAGGCCGCAGGCGTCTGCCAGTCGGTCGAACAGGGTCTCCTGCGCGATTGCCGCCTGCGGCACGCCAAAGCCCCGGAACGCGCCGGAAACCGGACCATTGGTGTGCAGTGCGACAGCGCGTGCGCGATAGGCAGGGGTGCTGTAGGGGCCGGAGGCATGCACGGGTACCCGGTTGGCCACTGTCGGTCCCCAGGAGGCATAGGCCCCGGTATCGAAATCCCCGTCGAAGCGCAGTCCGACCAGCTTGCCTTCCGCATCCGCGCCGACACTCACCTGCATCCGGGCAGGATGACGCTTGGTGGTGGAACGCATGGATTCCGGGCGCGTGTAGCAGATGCGGCAGGGCCTGCCCGTGATTCGGGTCGCCAGTGCCAGGACCGGCTGGATCGAGACATCGATCTTGGAGCCGAAGCCGCCACCCACGGCGGTCGGCGTAATGACGATCCGGTCCTCCGCCACGCCCATGATTGCCGCCACCGCTTCCCGGTCCATGTGCGGGGCCTGGGTGCAGGCCTGGATCTCGATGCGCCCGTCGTCGCGGATGAAGGCGGTGCCGGCCTCCGGCTCGATGTAGGCATGTTCGACGAAGGCGGTGGAGAAGTGATCGCTGACGACATGTGCGGCCCCGGCCAGCGCGCCATCGATGTCGCCCCGCGCCACGAAACCCTCCACCAGCACATTGCCTGACCGGCTGGCGTGCATGGGGGCGGTCGTCTTCGCGGTCTCGGTGGTCATGGAGGGGTCGCGTTCGGTCCATGAAACGGGAACTGCCGCGAGATCGAGATCCAGCAGGGTCTCCCGGTCCCCGACCAGGGCCGCCACGGCCTCCCCCCTGAAACGTGTTTCACCGCCGAACGCGAAGACCGGCTGGTCGGCGAAGGGCGGGATGACACCGAACAGGTTCCGGCCCGGAATGTCCTCGGCGGTAATGGCGGCGACCAGTCCCGGGGTCTCCGCCACGAATGCCTTCAGGTCGCCCAGCTTGAAGCCCGCCCGGTGAAACGGGCTGCGGATGACGCGGACCAGCAGGGCGTCTGCCGGCGCCACGTCATCACCGAACCTGTCTGTCCCCATGACTTTCGGCACGCCGTCGAGCCGGGGGATGGCTGCGCCGACCCCCTTGCCGCGGCTTTCGATCCGGGTTCCGGCGTCCATCACGGCGTCGATGATGCGGCGGTAGCCGGTGCAGCGGCAGAGCACGCCGCCGAGTGCATCCTGAACCTGCGATTCGTCCGGTTCAGCCACCGTGTCCAGCAGCGCCGTTGCCGCCATCAGCATGCCGGGGGTGCAGATGCCGCACTGGGCTGCACCATGGTCAAGGAAGCTGCGCTGCAGGCGGCTCATGGTGCCATTGCCGGCCAGGCCCTCCACGGTCGTGACCGACCGGCCCTCGACCTGGGCCACGGCGGTCATGCAGGCGCAGACGGGGGCGCCGTCGATCAGCACGGTGCAGGCACCGCAGTCGCCCGCGTCGCAACCGACCTTGGTGCCCTTCAGGTCCAGTTCTTCCCGCAGGACATTGGTCAGCCGGGTGGCCGGGTCGGAGACTGCCTCCACGGGCTGTCCGTTGACTGTGAAACGCGTGCCTTCGACATGTCCGGCCAGTTCCGCACCCATGCTCATGATGTGATCTCCGCCAGCGCGCGGATCGTGCAGCTCCGGGCGGCGTCGCGGCGGTATCCGGCGCTGGCCCGCACGTCATCGATGGGGGTCAGATCGGCGAAGTGCTCCGGTTTCACGCGCTTCTCCCATGGCTCGCCATTGTCGCTTGCGGCCAGGGCGTGTTCCAGCGCGACCATGCGGCGAGCGACCACCGAACAGGAGCCGACAGCGACCGCGGCTTCACCGTCCGACAGCCGGGCAGCGACCATGGCGATGGAAATGACCAGGTAGCGGCGGCTGCCCCGCTTCACGAAGCTGCTGCGCCCCGTCGCACTCCGCGATGGGACATGCAGTGCCAGCATCATTTCGTCGGGCTTCAGGTCCGTCTGCCGGTTGCCCTGAATGAAGTCCAGCAACGGCATCCGGCGGGTCCCGCGCGCGGCGGAGGTCAGTTCGACCGTTGCATCCAGGATCAGCAGCGGTGGTACACCATCTGCGGCGGGCGAGGCGTTGCAGAGGTTGCCTGCGACCGTTGCGGCGTTCTGGATCTGAACCGAGCCAACCTCCTGCCCTGCGGCCTTCAGCGCATCGAAGGCGGGCGGCAGTTCGGCGCGCACGACATCGGTCCATGTCGTCGTGGCTCCGATCCGCCAGCCGGTGTCGGTGCGTTCGATGCCGCGCAGTTCGGAAAGACCGGAAATGTCGAGCAGCGGGTGTCTGAAGGGCCGCTCCACGTGCGCCGGATAGAGATCAGTGCCCCCGGCCAGCACATGCCATTGCCGGGTGGCCAGCAGGTCCAGGGTCTCGGTCAGTTCCTTCGGTCGTGTCAGGCGCATTGGGGGACCGCATCTTCATGGTGTTGCAAACAGCATGGCGGAGCGTCAGTCTATCTTCAATGCAAGTGAGCATGTGACCGGGGAGGGTCTTCAGGATGCAGTTTGGATTTACCGAGGAACAGGAAGCGTTCCGGGATACGGCGCGGCGCTACAGTGCGGACCATCTGGCACCGCGCTACCAGTCCCGCGAGAGCCAGGACGGATTCGAGGACGGGTTGCTGGCGTCCATGGGGCAGGTCGGGCTGCTGGGTGCCGACCTGCCGGTCGAGTTCGGAGGCTCCGGCGTCGATGCCGTGACGGCGGGCCTGCTGATGCAGGAAACCTCGGTCGGTGACATGAATGTCGCCTACGCGCAGTTGCTCGCCTCGCTGCTGGGCGACATCGTTGCGCGGCATGCTGATCCGGACATAAGGCGCAAAGTCCTGCCACCGGTCTGTCGCGGCGACAGCATGATCGCGCTGGGGCTGACGGAGCCGCGCGGCGGGTCGGACGCGGCCAACCTGATCTGCAAGGCGGATCGCACCAACGAAGGCTATGTCCTGAATGGCGAGAAGACCTCCATCTCCTGCGCCACGCAGGCAGACTGGATCATCGTTGCCGCGCGGACCAGCGGCACGGCTGACGGTGCCCGTGGCGTCACCGCCTTTCTGGTACCGATGGATGCCGACGGGGTTTCCACATCGAAGTTCGAGGATGCCGGCGCACGGGTCGTCGGTCGCGGCTCGGTATTCTTCGACAACGTTCGGATCCCGGACCACATGCGTCTCGGGGCAGAGGGCTCGGGGTTCAAGGAGGTCATGGCCGGTTTCGACTATTCACGTGCCCTGATCGGCCTGCAGGTGCTCGGCTGTGCCCGTGCCTCGCTGGAGGAAACCTGGGAATGGGTGCAGCAGCGCCAGGCCTTCGGCAATCCGATCGCCAAGTACCAGGGTGTGACCCAGCCGCTGGCCGAGGCGGAGACGAAGATGCGTGCGGCCGAACTGATCTGCTACCAGACGCTCTGGTTGCGGGATCAGGGACTGCCCCACACGGCGGAGGCGGCGATGTGCAAGTGGTTCGCGCCGCAGGTGGCGTTCGAGACCGTGCACCAGTGTCTGCTGCTACATGGCCACATGGGCTATGCCATGGATCTGCCGCACCAGCAGCGGCTTCGTGATATCATGGGCCTGCAGATCGGTGACGGAACCGCACAGATTCAGAAGATGATCATCTCGCGGGAGAAGATCGGCAAGGTTGCGGTTCCCTATGCATGACAGGAGATGAAACCGACATGGTGGACACAGCGGAATTCGAGGCCGGACTGGCAAGGGATGGCTACGAGAATGCAGGCGTGAAGACACTCGAACCCGGCTGTCACAACGATGTCCATGCCCACGACTTCGCCGTCCGGGCCATGGTGGTGGAAGGCGGCATCACCCTGACCTTCAACGGGGAGGAGCGCCGCTATGGCCCCGGTGACATCGTGGTCATGGAAGCAGGCTGCCAGCATGTCGAGGATGTGGGGCCGAAGGGACTGAAATTTCTGGTGGGCCGGAAACACTGAATCCGCAGGACTTCGATCCGTACTGGCGGGAAGTCCCGTGGCTTGATTTCGACGCGGATGGCGTCGCACTGCTGCATGTCTGGCAGAAGTTGCGGGCGGCATGCGGCGGGCGCATCCCGCATCGCGATGCGTTCCGTCCGACAGAACTGGTCCCGATCCTGCCTTCCCTGGCGGTTGTCGAGGTGCTGCAGGACGGCACCGCGTTCCGCTATCGGCTGGTCGGCAGCCGCATCGTGCAGATCGCCGGTCGCAATGCGACGGGTCTGATGCTCGACGGTGATCTCTACGGCGCGGAACTGTCACGCATGATCAGTCCCTACCGGTCCGTTGTTCGGGCGCGCGCGCCGGTCCAGACCAGATCACCTGTGCTGTTCGCCGATACCTGGCGGGCATCGGACAACCTGTTCGTGCCCTTCACGACGTCAGGCGATGCCGTCGACCAGATCATTGCAAGTGTGCATCTGGCCGACAGCGCTGCGATCAGTCAGGATCAGCAAGGGCGGATGGCGATCCTGCATGATCACGCGGTCTGAAGTCGCGGCAGGTTCACTCCGTGGCTTCGTTCCAGCGTTCCTGGAACGCATCGACAGCGTCACTGAAGGCTGCCTTCAGACGGTCCCAGCGATCAGCCGAGCCTTCACGCATTTCCTGCAGTTTGTCGGCGGCGTTCTCGCGCAGCTCCTTCAGTTCCACCACGCGCTCGTCAAGCGCCTCGCGGGCTTCACCGGACGCATCCGAGGCCTCGTCGCTCAGGGTCTCGATCCGTTCGTCGAGGGCGTCGATCAGTTCCTCGGCCTTCTCGATGGCCTGGTCCTTCTTCTCGACCGAGTATTCCTGCACGGACGCCCATGCCTCCCGCAGTTCCTCACGGGTCTGCGTGCCGGTTTCGGTTGCGTAAGCAGCTGAGCCGACAGCGAGAACGCCGACCGAAGTCAGGGCGGCGAGCATTGTCGTGCGAAAGCGGGTCATGATCATGCAACTCCATGGATACTGATCTTGTCTGGCAGCCTCGCATATGGGCACCCGGCGGCTGCTTTGAAGGGGCTTGTCTCAGTTCGGTCCGATCATGAGCCTGCGTGCCGTCGCCGGGTCGGCGAGCGGGCGCCCCAGTCTCACAGCGGCTTCCGCGGCCTGTCGGACGAGGGCGGCATTGTCCGGTGCAATGCTGCCATCGGCCAGTTGCATGTTGTTCTCGAATCCCACCCTGGCATGGCCGGAAAGTTCCAGCGCACGCGCCGCACAGGCGCTTTCCTGCGCACCGAAGGCACAGACCGACCAGAGCCACCTGGCATGGTCCGGCGTGGCGCGCATGGCGGCGAGGAACGGGTCGATATCGGCGGGTTCCGACTGCTGGTCCCTGCTGTAGCGCCCGAGGACGAACAGCACGTTCGGCTGCCCCTTTGGCACGACCTCTCGCGCCCGCAGGCGCTGGAAGCGCTGGACGTCGGTATCGTCATACAGGATGTGCTGCACCATGATCCGCTGTTCATCCGCGAAGGCGAGGAACCGGGCGAAGGCATCGACGGCGCCCTCATCCGCGTCATCCGGCACGAACTCCCGCAGGCCCAGCGATACGGCCTCGGGCGCCAGCGCGCGCATGGCCGCGAGCTGGGCCGGTGCCTGGTAGATGCCCGCAGCCTCGCTGGTGGCCTGCACGACAAGGTCATCCCCGACGGCTGCCCGGATCGCTGCGGTGGCCTGTCGGTACAGTTCCGGGTCGAGGCTGTGGCGCTGGCCGGAATCACGCACATGCAGATGGATCATCGCCGCGCCCGCTTCGCGGCAGGCAAGTGCCGTTTCGGCAAGGGTTGCCGGCAGCACGGGCAGCGCCGCATGGTCCCCGGTGGTGCGGCGCGCGCCGTTCGGCGCGACGGTCAGGATGGCTGGCTGCGGCTTCATGAAAATGCCTCCGTCAGAAGAATGCACCACGGGCAGAGACGGGCCAGACCCGTTCCACCACACCACCGCGATGGCCGACATACCAGTCGTGCAGGTTGATGGTCGGATCGCAATGGCCCGGAATCAGGCGGATCTTCTGCCCCAGCTCCAGCCGTGTCCCGCCATCGAGGCGCAGGGTGCCATGCTCATCCGACGGTCCGGCATAGGTCACGCCGGGCTGGTCCACGACCAGCGGCAGACCGGATTCGAAACTGGTGGATTTCAGGCCGACGTCGCAGATCGCGGTGCCTGCGCGGGCGGTGCTCATGATCGTGGTCAGCAGGAACAGGCTGTGTTCGAACCGGTCATCCGGAGCGCCATCGGCGGCCAGATTGCGGGCATAGTCCGCATCCATGAAGGCATAGGACCCGGCCTGCAACTCCGTCCACAGACCGGATTCGGCCTCGAATGGTGCCGTGCCCGTGCCCGCCCCGGTAACCGTCGGGCAGGCAATGCCGGCAGCGGTCAGCAGATCGAGCATCATCTGCACTGCACCGGCGGCATGGCGTATTGCGCCGGCGCGCTCCCCCGCGCCCCGGATATGCTGGGCCTTGCCGTGATAGGCCTGGATCCCGGCGAATCGCAGGCCCGGCGCATCAGCGATCCGGCGGCAGAGCGCGACCGCCCTGGCATCCGGCGCGACACCACAGCGCCCCATGCCGACATCGATTTCCAGATAGACATCCAGCCCGACGCCGGTCCGGGTCGCGGCGGCGGAGAGGGCGTCGATGTTCGCCGCATCATCGACGCAGACACCTATTGTCGCCGTGCGGGCCAGCCGTGCCAGACGCTCCAGCTTGCGCGGGCCGACGATCTGGTTGCTGACCAGCACATCACCGATGCCGCCGTGCACCAGTACTTCAGCCTCCGACACCTTCTGGCAGCATTGTCCCACAGCGCCGAGGCGGATCTGGGCCAGTGCAACATCCACGGACTTGTGGGTCTTGGCGTGCGGGCGCAGGCGAACACCCGCCGTGTCGGCGAGCTGCTGCATCCGCTGCAGATTGCGCTCGAAAGCGTCCAGATCGACCAGCAGAGCAGGGGTATCGACATCCGCGATCACATCTCCCGGTCGCGCGGGCGGTGGCTGGGTCATGGCGCGGTCGCCTTCTCGTGATGCGGGGAGGCTGGCTGCGAGGCGTTGCCAGGCGTAGGCTGACCCTCAAGGGAGATCCGATCATGCGTGCAATGTTTCACTGCCTTGTCCTTCTGATCCTCGTGCCGGTCCTGAGCAGTCCCGTGAATGTCAGGGCCGACGATACGCCGTTGCTGCGGGCACTGGACAGTCTTGTTCGGGTGAATGCCGAAATTGCCCCCGATGGCCGCACGGCGCAGGCGCTGGGCACCGAACGCGAAGGTACGGGTATTGTCGTCGATGATTCCGGGCTGGTTCTGACCATCGGCTACCTGATTCTGGAGGCTATGGCCACGACCGTCACGGACATCGACGGCAACCCGGTCGCCGCCGATGTCGTGGCCTACGATCACGCGACCGGGCTTGGCCTTCTGCGCGCGCAACAACCGCTGCACCGTCCCGCCGCAAGGCTGGGGAATTCCTCCGGACTGTCCCGGGAAGCGCCCGCCCTGGTGGCCGGTCATGGCGGACAGGAATCGGCCTGGCCCGTCGCGGTGGCCGACATCCGTGATTTCAGCGCCTACTGGGAGTATCTGCTGGAGGATGCGCTGTTCACGATGCCACCGGTGCCGGCGTGGCAGGGGGCGGCGCTGTTCGGTCCTGACGGACGGTTGCTGGGGGTCGGCTCGCTGTTCGTGCCTGATGCCCGACGCCGGCCCTCGCGCCGTCCGGGCAACATGTTCGTTCCCATCGATTCCCTGAAGCCGGTGCTGGGGGACATGCTGACCGCAGGTCGCGGCGTGGCCTCGGAACGACCGTGGCTCGGCATCTTCACCGATG
>CAXBNO010000063.1:0-10406 GCA_963976775.1 uncultured Kordiimonadales bacterium | reverse complement strand
GTCGATCACGGCAATGGGCACGATCATGGCCGCGACCACGGGCATCATCGGTGCCTCGGTCGTGATGATGACGCTGCTGGCATTGCCGACAATGCTGAACCGCGGCTACGATCACTCGCTGGCGACCGGCACGATCGCCGCCAGCGCCACGCTCGGCATCCTTATACCGCCATCGATCATGCTGGTGCTGATGGCCAATCTGCTTGCGGTTTCGGTGGGCAACCTGTTCATCGGCGCCGTCTTGCCGGGCCTTCTGCTGTCAGGCCTCTATTTCGCCTACATCGTCACCCGGGCCACCCTGAACCCGAACTGCGCGCCGCCCCTGCCCGACGACCTGATCCAGGTCGATCCGACGAAGCGGGCCAATGTCATCCGCTTCCTTTCCTATGTCGCCGCAATCCTGGTAGCGATGTTCCTGCTGGAACAGCTCGGGCTGGACCAGATCAACTGGAGCCTGCTGGCGTTCCTGGCGATCTTCGTGGTCGCGATGTGGATGGGCCGGAAGGAAGGCAACACCCTGTTCGGTGGCATCCTCAAGGGGTTCGTGCCGCCGATCTTCCTGATCATGATGGTGCTTGGATCGATCTTTGCCGGTTGGGCGACACCGACGGAGGCCGCCGGTATCGGTGCCTTCGGCAGCATCGTGCTCGCCTGGTTCAACAAGACGCTGAGCTGGAAGGTGATGCAGGAAGTCTGCCACCGTACCGGTCTGACCACTGCGATGATCTTCTTCATCTTCGTTGGTGCCACGGCCTTCTCGACCGTGTTCCGCAACGTCTACGGCGAGGACCTGATCATCGAGTTCATCGAGTGGCTGGAGCTTGGTGCCTGGCCGCTGCTGTTCCTGCTGATGTTCACCGTGTTCATCATGGGCTTCTTCTTCGACTTCCTGGAGATTACCCTGATCATCCTTCCGGTGTTCTCCCCGGTCATCAAGGCGTTCGCACCGGAATTCGCCAGCCACCTGGGACTGGAGGGGCTGCCCTTCCAGCAGGTGCAGGAACAGGTGATCTACTGGTTTGCCATATTGGTGGCGGTAAACCTGCAGACATCGTTCCTGACACCTCCATTCGGATTCGCGCTCTTCTACATGAAGGGTGTGGCGCCGAAGGAAGTGAAGATGCAGGACATCTACAAGGGCATCATCCCCTTCGTGATGCTGCAGCTCATCGGCCTCGGCCTCGTCGTGCTGTTCCCGCAGATCACGCTCTGGCTGCCAAACCTGATGTTGCAATGACGCAGCATCAGCACTGAAACGGGTCCGGCCCGCCCTTCATCGGAAGCGCGGGCCGGTTTCGTCTGGTGCGACTGGAGAGCTTGGCGCAGAATCGGCACGATGCCTGAAACAGGGTCCCGGCGTGCTGCCCTATTTCTCCGGTGCCGGATGGTCGCCACGCACGGCGTCACCCCATTCGTCGAGCAGGCGCTTGCGTTGCGAAACCGCCCTGGAGCGCAGGCGTGCGCTGGCAATATCCACCCATGCACGGGCAATGAAGGGCGCTGCGAACAGCAACGCGAATCCGATGGCGCATGCAGCCAGGTTGATCAGCATGTATTCAGGATCGACCATCAGGCGGAATGCCCCGTCGATGGTTCCGGGACCACGCCAGTGCGTCACGATCCCGGGCAATGCGCCGGAAAGGTTCATGCCGAAGACTGTCGCCATTGCCCCCGGCACACGCAGCATGCGGGTCATGGCGAGCAGCAGGGTCGGCAGCATGTAGATCATCATCAGGGCGAAGGTTGCCGGGGCGACAGGCAGCAGCAGAAGGGAGCCGAACATCAGCAGCAGCGTGGTCTTGCCGCCACTTTCCCGTTTGGCCTTCTTCGCCTTCGGACTGGCATCTGCTGTCGCAGCACTCACAGGATCGCCTCCATCGAGAAGTAGAAGACCGTCAGAAAGCAGACTGAAAGGCTGAACATCTGCGCGTAGCGATAGCCGCGATGCATCGCAAGTGCCCGCTGTCCGGGACCGAATTCAGAGAGCTGGGCGATGACATGCTCCAGATGATTGTACTGGGCCACCGCATGCGCGAATTCGGCCTTGTCCTGGTCCAGCGTCCTGAGCAGGTCCAGTTCCGCCAGCAAGGCCGACAGGTCGCCGCGCTTGACCAGGCTCTCGATCTTCTTCTCGACCACCATGCGTCGCACCCTGCTCTGCAGGGTCCTTGTCACCGGTCCCAGAGCGCTGGCGAAGGCCCGCGTGATTCCCGGCACCGGGGCGCGGTGGTGCATCTCCTGCAGTTCAGCCATGAACCGTGCAGCACGGATCAGCCCCTCGATGCCCTTGTCGCTGCTCGGTATCGTCCGCAGGCTGCGCTCCAGCCGCCGGTCGTGCGCTGCCAGGAATGCGGCCGAATGCTGCGCCAGGGTGAAGTCCGCGTCCGCATCGTCCGAAAGCTTGCGATCCAGGGCCGACATCAGTTCGCCCGGCGTGCGCGGCATCTCCGACATCACTTCCGGGCCCAAACAGGGCTGGCGCTGCAGCAGTTCATACAGCACCCGCTCGACCCCGAAGCCGACCCGACCGGACTCCTTGGCCACCGCACGAATGCGCGTCAGGACGTTGGCCGGCAGCCCGGCACGCACTGCACGTCCGCCAACCCGAAGCCATTCATCCAGCAGCGAGGAGCCCAGCAGGCGCGCAAAGTCATCGCGCCAGTTCGCATCGTTGCTCGTAACGGCATGCCAGAGCCCGCCAGCCAGTCCGGAGCCGGTGCAGTTGACCGAGCGATAGCGGATCGGCCCACCCGGATCGAGAGCCAGAATGGACCGGCAGACCAGATCCGCCTTCTCCTCCATCGTGGCGGATTTCGTCTGGGTGACCAGTTCCAGGCCACGCCGGACGATGTCTGCCCCCGCCTCATCCACCAGAACATTGCGCAGCCATTTCTCGACACGCCCGTTCAGGATCAGGGCAACTGCGTCCTCGGGGTTTTTCTGTATTGCCTGGGCGAGCAACTGCGGCGAAAAATACTCGGCATCGCGGAAGATGAAGGGGCGTGTGGCGCGTCGTCCGCCACCAGACGGGCGCGGCATGTCGAAGATGCCGTTCATCCAGCGGTTCAGGTCATCATGGGTCCAGCGCCGGTCATCCTCGTCGCGCAGGCTTCCCGCGAACATCACCTGAATCGCGGTGGCGAACTTGCGCCGCTTCAGCAGCACATCGTAGGACCCGCGCAGGACACGCTGGGCATAGAGCTCGTTCGGCTTGATCCCCTTGGCCGGCTGCTCACCGGTCAGCATCTGGAACACTGAGACGGCGAAGGCAAAGACGTCGTCGCAGGACAGGCCGTCGCCGCGTCCGGTCTGCTGGGCGAGCTGGAAGCCGATGGGTTCGAATGCAGGTGGCTGGTACATCCCCGGCAGGCCAACCAGACACTGGTCCAGCAGGATGTCCCCGCCACGGGTCAGCAGGATGGTATCGGGGCGGATGCTGCGATGGACCAGGCCGCGTTGCTGCAGTTCCAGCATCGCAGGCACCAGCCCCGGAACGATCGTGGACATCAGGTCCGTTTCGCGCACCTTCGGCATGCCTTGCAGGATGGGCCTCGCGGAGCGGTGATTGAACACGATGGCCCCGACGTGCTTGCCATTGCTCTGACGCAGGATGCCGGACGCCTGTGGCCCGCGCATGCGTTTCAGGGGCTTTTCCTGCAGCACTGCCACCATGTCGTGGCGAACGAAGGTGTCCGGCGGGGTCAGCAGCGCATACAGGTCCGCATCCGGATCCTGCTTGTCCTTCACCATGCAGGCCTGCGCATCGGGGCGGGACAGTTCGGACAGGGGCTGGTCAACCTGAACGAGGTAACGTCCCTCCAGAATCAGGCCATGCCCGTCGTCGATGATCGGTCCCTCGCTGATCTTTGCCATCATGCCCTGCGAATGCGGTTGTCGGATCGATGGAGAACGGGGTCTCCGGGTTGCGGCGCAGTGTCTTCGATCAAGCTGAATGAAGGGTTAAGGATGACCTCCGGAACTATTGACCGGCAGTCATTTGACGGTCAGCATGACAGCAATCAAGAAACTGACTGAAGCGGGAGACGATCATGGCGACAAGGCATCTCTACACCCTGCCGGTGGAGCAGACCCAGTGGCAGTTCGACGGTGCCACGGAGATCAATTTCACCTGGGAGTACGACGACGAGCGCGAGACGCTGCTGCAGCTCTATGACAAGGGCAAGAAGCAGCAGTGGGACGCGGCGGAGCGCATTGACTGGTCGGAGGAAGTGGACTGGGACAACCCCATGTCCCTGCCCGACGAGAGCATTGCGATCTTCGGCTCCGACGCCTGGAACAAGATGAACGACAAGAACAAGGCCGAGGTTCGTCGTCACCTGCAGTCGGGCACCATCAGCCAGTTCCTGCATGGTGAGCAGGGCGCACTGATCGCCACCGCGAAGATCGTCGCCACGGTGCCGGATGCCGACTCGAAGTTCTATGCCGCCACCCAGGTGATGGACGAGGCGCGGCATGTGGAGGCCTTTTCCCGCCTGCTGCACGAAAAGGTGCAGTTGGCCTATCCGATCACGCCTGGCCTGAAGACCCTGCTGGAACAGGGCCTGACCGACCGGCGCTGGGACATGACCTATCTGACCATGCAGATCCTGATCGAGGGACTGGCGCTGGCTGCATTCCAGCGGCTGCGCGACCAGGCCGGCAACACGCTGGCCCAGGCCGTCAACGCCTATGTCATGCAGGACGAGGCGCGGCACGTGGCCTTCGGACGGCTGGCACTGCGCGACTACTATCCGCAGTTGAGCGATGCCGAACGCAAGGAGCGCGAGGAGTTCGTGGTCGAAGCCTGCTACCACATGCGTGACCGCTTCCTGCAGACCGAGGTATGGGAGAACATCGGCTTCTCCAAGGCCGAGATCGCCGATGTGGTGGACAAGAGCGAGGTCATGGGCCAGTTCCGCCAGCGCCTGTTCACCCGCATCGTGCCGACCGTCAAGGACATCGGCCTCTGGGGCGAAGGTGTCCGCAAGGCCTACAACGACATGGGCGTGATCCAGTATTCGGAGATCGACGCCGAAGCCCTGCTGGAACACGACAACAAGGTTGCCGAGGACTTCGACGCGAAGAAGTTCGTCGAGCGCGAGGTCGGGGTCGCTGCGGCCGAATAGACCGCCCGTACGGCATCGCGATACCATTTCCGGGGGCGTCCGCAGACTTGTGCTGCGGGCGCCTTTCCGCTGTTATCGACCGAACCTGCCTGCCGGAGTCCAGCCATGACCTATACCAGCCTAGTCCTGTCAGTGACCGATCACGTGGCCCTGGTCGAACTCGACCGACCGGAGAAGATGAACGCCATGAACCGTGCCTTCTGGCAGGAGATGGTGGATGTCTTCGCGGAGATAGGGGAGCGGACGGACGTGCGCTGCGTGGTGATTTCAGGGCGCGGTCGGCATTTCACCTCCGGCCTCGACCTGCAGGATTTCGCCACCCTGTTCCAGTCGAACAGCAAGGCGGAACCGGCGCGGGAGCGGCACCGGCTGCGCCGCACGGTGCTGGAGATGCAGGAGACATTCAATGTGATCGAACGCTGCCAGGTCCCGGTGCTGGCCGCCATCCACGGGGCCTGCATCGGCGGCGGCGTGGACCTGATCACCGCCTGCGACTGCCGCTACGCCAGCGCCGATGCCTTCATCGCCATCCAGGAGATCAATATCGGCATGGCCGCCGATGTCGGCACGCTGCAGCGCCTGCCGCATCTGATCCCGCAGGGTGTGGCGCGGGAACTGGCCTTCACGGGGCGGCGCATGCCCGCGTCGGAGGCGATGCGCCACGGCCTGCTGAACGAGGTCTTCGATGATCAGGCAGCCATGATGGCGCATGTCATGGACGTCGCGAAGCAGATCGCCGCCCGCTCCCCGCTCGCCATGGCCGGGGTGAAGGAGATGCTGAACTACGCCCGCGACCACTCGGTGTCGGATGCGCTGAACCATGTCGCCACCTGGAACGCAGCGATGCTGATCGGCGACGATGTGCCGACCGCCATCCAGGCCCAGATGGCGAAGCAGGAAGCACGCTTCGCCGACCTGGAGGCCCCTGCCAATATCGTGCGTCGCAAGGGCCATCGGTCCGGCACCCTTTGAGCACGGCTCAGACCATGTCCCCGATCCTTTCGATTGCCGGTGTCAGCCACCACTACGGCGCGAAGCAGGCGCTGAACGACGTCGGTTTCGATGTCGAGAAGGGATCGTTCGCCCTGCTGCTCGGCCCCAACGGGGCGGGGAAATCCACTCTCTATACCCTGCTGACGCAGTTGCTGCCCCTGCAGGCCGGGCGCATCGCCATCGCTGGCCACGACATTTCGACCGCCCCCCGCGCCGCGCTGGCCGGGTTGGGCATCGTGTTTCAGGCCCAGACGCTGGACCTCGACCTCACCGTCGAGCAGAACCTGCGCTACTTCGCCCGCCTGCGGGGCATGAGCGGCAAGGACGCCAGCCATCGCATCGACGCGCAACTGGAACGCCTGTCGCTGAATGACCGGCGCGGGGATCGGGTACGGGCGCTGAACGGGGGCCATCGGCGACGGCTGGAGATCGCGCGCGCGCTGCTGCACCAGCCGCAGGTACTGCTGCTGGACGAGCCTACTGTCGGTCTGGACATTCCGACCCGCCAGCGGATCGTCGATGACGTCCATGATCTCGCCAGCGACGGTCAGGCGACCGTCCTCTGGGCCACGCATCTGATCGACGAGGCCCGGGCAGGCGACAGGATCGTGCTACTGCACCAGGGGGCAGTGCGGACGCAGGGGGAGGCACGCGCCCTGCTGGACGAACATGACTGCGACGACCTGGCCACGCTGTTCAACCAGTTGACCGAACGCAAGCCGCAGGCCCCGCTGAAGGGCCTGACCCGGCAGGACGCGGGAGGGACCGCATGACCAACCACTGGCTGCGCTGCATGCATGGCATCCTGATCCGGGAGACGCTGCGCTTCTTCCAGCAGCGGGAACGGTTCCTGGCGGCACTGGTGCGCCCGCTGGTCTGGCTGATCGTCTTTGCCGCCGGATTCCGCACTGCGCTCGGCCTGTCGATCATCGATCCCTACACGACCTACATTCCCTATGAGGTCTATATCGTGCCCGGACTGGCAGCGATGGTGATCCTGTTCAACGGCATGCAGAGTTCGCTGTCGCTGGTCTATGACCGGGAAATGGGGTCGATGCGGATGCTGCTGACGACGCCGCTGCCGCGCTGGTACCTGATCTTCTGCCGCCTGCTGGCAGGGTCGTTCGTGTCCATCCTGCAGGTCTATGCCTTCCTGCTGATCGCGCTGGCCTTCGGCGTCGACCTGCCCGCCAGCGGTCTGATCGCGGTGCTGCCGTCGCTGCTGCTGGGCGGCTTGATGCTGGGCAGCCTCGGGCTGGTGCTGGCTGCGGCCATCAGGCAACTGGAGAACTTCGCCGGGATCATGAACTTCGTCATCTTCCCGATGTTCTTCCTCTCCTCGGCGCTTTATCCACTTTGGAAGATGCAGGAAACCAGCGAGACGCTCTACTGGATCTGCCGGATCAATCCCTTCACCCATGTGGTGGAATTGATCCGCTTCTCGCTCTACTGGCAACCGGCACCCGCGCACCTCGGCTGGTCCCTGCTCGCCTTCGTGCTGTTTGCCGGTGCGGCACTCTGGATCTATTCCCCCGCGCGTGGTCTGCGGGGCGGGGGCGGCGGACCGCCGGGACGATGACGCGGTTACACGGCGGAGTGGGCCGGTGATGCGATCAAACATTGGACCGCTCTAATCCTGCGGCATGTCCTTCTCCGCGTGGCGACCCTTGCGCCGGTAGACCTTCGCCGATTCCCTGACGCGCCGACGGAACAGCGGATGTGCCAGCGCATGCGCCGCCTCATCGCGTCGCGCCGCCAGTCTGCGGTTCCTTCTGCTCTTTCCACGGTTCCCGGTCATCGGCTTTCTCCTGAGCACAGGCGAACATCTAGCACTGTCGCCTGACAGACAAACCGCCGCCCCCTTCCCCTGCCCGGCCCGGCCTGTCATCATTCCTTCACACCGTTGCAAGGGGGTTGCTGATGGGAGAGGTGGTCAGTCTCGACGACTACAGTACCGAAGCCCGGCGGGGGCGTTTGTCCACGCCGGGCGCAACACGACAATCAGGAAGCAGTTCCGGCACCATGGATGTCTGCTTTGACCGGCGGGAACTCGGTCGTATCCTGAATGTCTATGGCAACATGGTGGCGAACGGTCACTGGCGAGACTACGCTATCGCCCACGGGCCGGAGCAGGCGACATTCGCCGTCTTCCAGCGCGCCGCCGAATCGCCGCTGTTCCGTATCACCAAGACACCGAAGCTGGACCGCAAGCAGGGTGCCTTTCAGGTGGTGTCCCGCGACGGGCGTGTGCTGAAACGGGGCCATGACCTCGACACAGTGCTGCGCGTCTTCGACAGCCGTCGTTTCAGCGTGGTGGACGACTGAACAACGTGGCAGGGTGCGTTGCCTGACACGGACCATCCAAGGTCCGGCGGCAAAGCTGTGCGCAATCAGCATTCACGATCGGGGAGGATGGATCGGCATGACGGGAGAGATCATCAGCGGCAACCGGGTTCTGACCCTGGAACAACGGACGCTGAACACGGCCAGGGCGGCGCGGGCGCTGCATGAATCGGGCATCGGCCTGGATGACTGCGTCGCACTTTACCTGCGCAACGACTTTCCCTTCTTCGAGGCCTCTGGCGCCTGCGCCCAGGTTGGTGCCTACGCAACCCCGATCAACTGGCACTACACGGCGGAGGAAGCCACCTACATCCTGCGTGACTGCGACGCGAAGGTGGTGGTCATCCATTCCGATCTGCTGCCACCGATCCTGGACTCGATCCCCGATGGGGTGCTGGTGGTGGTCGTGCCGACACCGGACGAGATCGCGGCGGCCTATGGCGTCAATGCCGCGGTGGACCTGCCGGATGGCGCGGTCCTCTGGTCGGATTTCATAGCCGACCGGGAACCCTGGACCGAACTGCCGCCGGCCAGCCGCGGCACCATGATCTATACCTCCGGCACGACCGGAAACCCGAAGGGCGTGCGGCGTGACCCGATGGACGAGGACGCGCAGGCCCAGACCACGCAGATGGTGTTCGAAGGCTTCGGCGTCCCCGCCGATTCCACCGGCATCCGCTGTGCCATGACCGGGCCGATGTACCACAGCGCGCCCAATGCCTATGGCCTGGCGGCGGCGCGGGGTGGCGGCACGATCCACCTGCAGGCGCGCTTCGATGCCGAGGACCTGCTGCGCATGATCGACGAACTGAAGCTGACCCACATGCATGTGGTGCCCACCATGTTCGTCCGCCTGCTGCGCCTGCCGCCGGAGGTTCGCGCGAAGTATGATGTCTCCAGCCTGGTGCACGTCATCCATGGTGCCGCCCCCTGCCCGCCGGACGCGAAGAAGCAGATGATCGAATGGTGGGGACCGGTGATCTACGAATATTACGGTTCGACGGAGAACGGCATCGTCACCGTGGTCACCAGCGAGATGGCGCTGTCCAAGCACGGCACGGTAGGCAAGCCGATTGCGGGCAATGTCATCCGCATCCTGGATGAGGACGGCAAGGACGTACCATCCGGAGAGATCGGGGAGGTCTACATCTGGCGCCCGAACCGCACCGACTTCACCTACAACAAGCGTGACGCCGCACGGAAGGAAATGGAGATCGACGGTTTCCTGACCAACGGCGACATGGGCTGGCTGGACGAGGACGGCTGCCTGTTCCTGGCCGATCGCAAGAACGACATGGTGATCTCCGGCGGCGTGAACATCTACCCCGCCGAGATCGAGAAGGTGCTGATCGGCTGCCCCGGCGTGCGGGACTGTGCCGTCTTCGGCATTCCCGACGCGGAGTTCGGCGAGTCCCTGGCCGCCCATATCGAGATCACGGACCCGAACCTGGCACCGGAAGACGTCCAGACCTACCTGCGCCAGCACCTGGCCAGGTTCAAGATACCCCGCAAGGTGGTGATCGACGAGGCCCTGCCGCGCGAGGACTCGGGCAAGATCTTCAAGCGCAAGATCCGCGAACCCTACTGGGCCGGGATGCCCCGCCGCATCTGAACGGCGGGACTGTCGCCCGGCAAACCGACGTGGTGCTCCCTCACGCCGCCAGGGGCGTGGCGCGATCGATCATGGGCTGCAGGTCCAGACCCGGTTCCAGGGTGCCGAAGGCATGGCCCCAGTTGCCATCGAGGCGGCTGGCCAGGAAGGCGTCGGCGACGGCTGTCGGCGCGCTGGCGGTCAGCAGCGTCGCCTGCAGTGTCAGCGCCATGCGCTCGACCACTGCACGGGCGCGGAGCTCGATATCCTCCAGCCGCCCGAGTTCCCCCATAAGACCGTCGATGGCCCGGTCGAGGCGGGTATCACGGCCACGTGCGGCATTGATCTCGGCC
>CAXBNO010000062.1:0-10535 GCA_963976775.1 uncultured Kordiimonadales bacterium | reverse complement strand
ATGATCGGTTCCGTCGCCGCCCTGTTGCCCGACCCGGATTCCCCGGCGACGCGTGCCCGCGCCGTGGATCTGGTCAACCGGATGGTCGGCGCACTGACGCTGTCCCGCGCCGTGCCTGACGACAGTCCGCTGGCAGAGGAAATCCTGCAGGCCGCATTGCGGTCGGCGCTCTCGGACGCGCGCACGTGGCGCACCGCTGCGGAACCGGGTCGCTGATTCCATCAACTGGTGGACCGAACCAGACGTCAGATTGCCAGGTACTCGTGCCGCAGATCGGCGTTGTCGAGCACTTCGCGGGCAGAGCCCCGGAACACGATCTGTCCCATGTCGAGGATCAGGGCACGGTCGGCCAGCTCCAGCGCGGCAACGGCATTCTGCTCCACGATGATGGTGGTAATGCCGAGACCCTTGATCTCCGCCACGATCTTCTCGATTTCCTGCACGATCACGGGGGCCAGCCCCTCGTAGGGTTCGTCGAGCAGCAGCAGTTTCAGATCCCGGGCCAGCGCCCGTGCCACGGCCAGCATCTGCTGTTCGCCACCGGACAAGGTCACCGCTTCCTGCCTGCGCCGTTCGGCCAGCCGCGGAAAGTGGTCGTAGATCCGGTCGAGTGTCCAGCCGAGCGGCTTTTCTATCTGTGCCAGCTTCAGGTTCTCTTCAACCGTCAGGCCCTGGATGATCCGCCGGTCCTCCGGCACCAGGCCGACACCGAGTTGCGCTGCCTGCCAGTCAGCCATGGTGTGTAGCGGCTCGCCCTCCAGCCAGATCTCACCCTCATGCAGTTGCGGGTCGTCCATGCGCGCGATGGTGCGGAGCGTCGAGGTCTTGCCAGCGCCGTTCCGCCCCAGCAATGCCAGGATCTCGCCCTGCTTCACATCGAAGCTGACGTCCTGAACGATGTAGCTCTCGCCGTAATAGCTCTGCAGTTCCTGGCAGGAGAAATAGGCATCCCCCGACTGCACCGGTACCGTTCCGGACGGCTTCGCCGTTGCGAAATTCATGCGTGCGCCCCCCCGAGATAGGCTTCCTGCACCTTTGGATTGCCCTTGATGTCCTCCGGCTTGCCACCGGCGATCACGGTGCCCTGGGCCAGAACGCTGATGTGGTCGGCCAGACTGAACACGACGTGCATGTCATGTTCGATCACGATCTTGGTGATATGCGTGCCGACCCGCTGCAACAGGTCGACCGTATTGTTGGTATCGGCCCGCGACATGCCTGCGGTGGGTTCATCCAGCAGCAGCAGCTTCGGGTCCTGAACCAGGCACATCGCCATCTCCAGACGCCGCTTGTCGCCGCGTGACAGGCTGGAGGCGATCATGTCCCGCTTCTCGTGCAGGCCAACTTCCTCCAGTACCTTCTCCGCCATGTCCCGCACTTCACCGCGCGTGCCGACGGTCCTCCAGGCATTGATCCGGAAGGACCCGTCGACCTTGGCGAAGGCGGGGATCATCACATTCTCCAGAATGCTGAGATCCGTGAAGATCTCGGGCGTCTGGAACACACGGGCGACACCGGTCTGGTTGATCTTGTGTGGCTTGATCCCCAGCAGCGACTGGCCATTGAACATGACGCTGCCGGTATCCGGGATCAGCCTGCCGACGAAGCAGTTCAGCAGGGTCGACTTGCCCGCGCCGTTGGGACCGATGATGGCGTGTACCGTGCCTTCCTCGACCGAGAGATTCACCGCGTTCAGTGCCCTCAGTCCGCCGAAGGCCTTGTTCACGTCGTTGACTTCGAGAATTGCCATGTCCGTGTTCCTACTCGGCAGCCTGTTTCGCGACATTGCGCCCGGCATCGCCCTGACCACGTCTGCGATACCAGCCATGGATCCGCGCCAGCCCTTCCATCAGCCCGCCGGGCAGGAAGATGACGATCGCCATGAAGACGATACCCAGCAGCAGGCTCCAGCCTTCACCCACGAACGGACTGATGACGAACACCAGCGCGTCGTTCAGGAAATCCGGCAGGAAGGAGAAGCTCTCCGCCAGCAGGCCGTCATTGTAGGATGAGAAGATGTTCTCGAAGTACTTGATCAGCCCTGCACCCAGGATCGGTCCGACCAGTGTTCCGGCACCGCCGAGGATGGTCATCAGCACGACTTCGCCGGAGGCGGTCCACTGCATCCGCTCCGCGCCCGCCAGCGGGTCGGTCACCGCCAGCAGCGAACCGGCGAGACCGGCATACATGCCGGAGATGATGAACGCGGTCAGCGCATAGGGACGGGTGTTGAACCCCGTATAGTTCATCCGCACCTGATTGGTCTTGATGGCCCGCAGCATCATCCCGAACGGCGAACGCTGGATCCGCAGCGCGATGAAGAAGGCGATGATCAGCAGGACGCAGCAGAAATAGAAGCCCGGATAGCCACTCATCTCCAGCCCGAACAGGTTGGTGGAGGGCAGTCCCTCCGTCTGCTCCACGAACATGCGGTCGAGAATGCGCGCATCGTCCTGGCGCAACTGCAGACCCGTCTCGCCATTCGTGATCGGTGTCAGCACCGAATAGGCGAGGTTGTAGGACATCTGCGCGAAGGCCAGCGTCAGGATCGAGAAATAGATGCCGGACCGGCGCAGGCTGATGAAGCCGATCAGGGCCGCGAACAGGCCTGAAACCATGACGCCGAAGATCACCGCCGGGATGACGTTCATGGTCACCCCCTTGAACATCCAGACGGCGGCATAGGACCCGACGCCCAGGAACGCGGCGTGACCGAAGGACAGATAGCCCGTCAGGCCGAACAGGATGTTGAAGCCGATGGCGAAGATGCCGTAGATCGCGAATTTCTGCAGCAGGTCAGGATAGTTGGCACCGACGGGCCAGGCCAGCAGCGGCAGAAGCTTGTCGTTGCGTGTCAGATCGCCAAACATCATCAGGACTCCATGACACCCTTGCGGCCGAGCAGGCCACGGGGACGAACCAACAGGATGACGACGGCGATCAGGTAGATGATGATCTGGTCGATGCCCGGCAGGATCGACTTCACCTCGTTCATCGATGCGAACGACTGCAGGATGCCCAGCATGAAACCGGCCAGCACCGCGCCGCCCAGCGACCCCATGCCGCCGACAACCACCACGACGAAGGACAGCACCAGGAAATCCATGCCCATGTGATAGTCGGGTGGCAGGATCGGTGTGTACATCACGCCCGCCAGACCGGCGATCACGGCGGCCATCCCGAAGACGATGGTGAAACGGCGCTGGATATTGATGCCCAGCAGGCCCACGGTTTCCCGGTCGGCCATGCCTGCGCGAACCACCATGCCGTAGGTGGTCAGGTTGAGGAACGCGAAGGCCAGGGCAATCACCACACCGGCAAAGGCGAGATAGATCAGTCGCCACCAGGGATAGACCACGGATTCGCCAAGTCCGATCCAGAGGCCGACATTGGCGCTGCCCGCGATCACTTCCGGGGCGGGGGTCGGAATCGGGTTCGCACCGAACTGCGCCTTGATCAGTTCCTGCGCGACAATGGCCAGGCCAAAGGTGACCAGGATCTGTTCGGCGTGGGGGCGCTTGTAGAAATAGCGGATCAGCCCGCGTTCCATCCCGAGGCCGATCAGCAGCATCAGCGGGATGGCGACGAGAATGGATATGGGCACGGCGTAATCGATGATCATCGCGCCGGTATCGCCCCACCAGGCCTCCAGGTACGGGATTTCCTTGTAGGCATCGAAGAACTTGATGCTCTCGTCCTTCACCTTCTTCGAGATGGTGAGCAGGGCCTGGACCGATACGGCACAGAACGCTCCCAGCATGAACAGCGCGCCATGGGCGAAGTTCACGACACCCAGGGTGCCGAAGATGATCGTCAGGCCCAGGGCAATCAGCGCATAGGCACCGCCCTTGTCGAGACCGTTGAGAAGCTGCAGCAGAATGACGTCCATGATCCCACCCGTCCGGAGTCAGTTCACCGTTCCGACAACCCTAGCCTGTCGCGGGTCCGAAACGAAATTGGTCCGGCCATCCCGGGGAGGTGGGGTGACCGGACCAGTCCGAATTTCCGGGGTCGCCAGCAACGGCCCCGGAAACTTCCGTGGTTCAGACCTTGTAGGGGCCCAGTTCGCCACCGAAGATGCTCGGGTCGTAGGTGACCTGCGACGCCGGAACTTCCTGCACGACCTCGAGAAGGTCGAACTGGCTGGTTGCGTTCTCGTTGCCACGCACGACCAGCACGTCCTTGAAGCACTGATGATCCGCGCCGCGATACAGGGTCTTGCCGTTGCCCATGCCATCAAACTCGAAGTCTTCCAGCGCCTTGATGACCTCCGGCGGGTAGAAGGTGCCGGCCCGGGCGCAGGCATCGGCATACAGGAGAGTCTGCACATAGCAGGTATGGGCGGCCTGCGACGGCGGGAAGCCGTATTCCTGGCCGAAGGACTTCACGAAAGCCTGCGAACCGGCATCCTGCAGCGACCAGTTCCAGTTGGTCGTGCCGTAGATCCCCTTGATGTTCGCGCCGGCACCCTGCGCCATCAGACGCGAGTACAGCGGCACGACGATCTGGAAGTCCTTGCCGTTGACCTGCTTGTCGCGCAGGCCGAACTGCACCGCCTGGGTCAGGGAGTTGATCATGTCCTTGCCGTAGTGGTTCAGGATCAGCACATCGGCACCGGAATTCAGCACCGGCGTGATGTACTGCGAGAAGTCACCCGCGCCCAGCGGCGTGCGCACGGCATTGACCGTCTGCCAGCCCAGCGCTTCCGTGGTGTTCTTGATCGATTCTTCCTGCGTCCAGCCCCATGTGTAGTCGGCGGTCAGGTGATAGGCGCGACGGTCGGTGCCCATGGTATCCTTCAGCACCGGACCCAGCGCGGCACCGGACATGTAGGCGTTGAAGAAATGGCGGAAGCCATAGCGCCGCTTGTCCTTGCCGGTGGTGTCGTTGGAATGGGTCAGG
This sequence comes from uncultured Kordiimonadales bacterium, assembly GCA_963976775.1. Classification (GTDB taxonomy): domain Bacteria; phylum Pseudomonadota; class Alphaproteobacteria; order Minwuiales; family Minwuiaceae; genus Minwuia. The sequence goes on along the minus strand of CAXBNO010000062.1, from coordinate 5,633 downwards.
CCGCACATGAAGATGACGCCCATCTCCTGCGCCAGGCTCTGCACCGCGACGGCCACGCCCGACGACGATCCGCCGGAGAACATGATGACGCCATCCTTCTCGATCATCCGCTTGGCGGATGCGCGGGCGGCATCGGACTTGGTCTGCGTGTCACCTGTGACAAACTCAAGCTTCTTGCCCAGGATGCCATCACCCTTCAGCGTCAGCGGCTGCATGGTGTTCATCATGCCGCCGTCACCTTCGCCGTTGATGTGCTTGACGGCCAGTTCGTAGGCGCGCAGCTCGTCCGCGCCCTCGTCGGCGTAAGCACCCGTCTGCGGCACGTTGAAACCGAACTTCACGCTGGAAGCGTTGCCCGGGTTGTTGCGGAATTCCTCGGCCCAGGCATTGCGCACGAAGAAGGTCGGTGCGATCACCGCACCGGCACCCAGCGCCGTGCCAGCCTTCAGAATGCTGCGGCGTGACATGCCGCGATCATTGATCTTGGTCATTTGAACTTCCCTCCCGGACGGGTTTTTCTGGAAACGATCCCTTTTGCCCATGGCTGGTGGGCCATTGGTTGTAGCCAAGGCTACGCGGCGTTGTAAATCATAGCAATCAACCATTGAAAGAATTGGAAAATTCTGTAAATTTCGTTTTCAGATATAAGTCGATAGTGTAAATTATTTACCATCTGATAATGACAGGAGCGCCCGCATGGCCGTTGCCGCGCCCATCGGAATGAAGGTCAGGACACGGCGCAAGGACCGGGGACTGACGCAGAAGGCACTGGCGCAGAAGGTCGGCATTTCCGCGTCCTACCTGAACCTGATCGAGTCCGACCGTCGCGCGGTCGGCGGCAGCCTGTTGCAGCGGATCGCGGAACAGCTCGGGCTGGAACTGGCCGAGCTGAGCGGCGATCAGGAGCGGCGGCTGGTGGAGCGGCTGGGCGAACTGGCGGCGGACCCTTCGATCCTGCAGCACCACATCGATCCCGCAACCGCGAACGCGCTGGTCAGCCGCCATCCCGACTGGGCTGCTGCCATGCTCAGCCTCTCACGTTCCGTTCGCGATGCGGATCAGCAGATCACGGCACTGACCGACCGGCTTGACCAGGATCCGGCCCTGATGGAGGCGGTGCATCAGGTGCTGAACAATGCCGCCGCGGTGCGCTCCACCATGGAAATCCTGTCATCGGTGGAGGACCTGCCTGCGGAGCAGCGGGCAAGATTCGTCGAGATCGTGCTGTCACAGAGTGGCGAGCTTTCCGGCACCGCCGAACGTCTGGTCGCCCTGTTCAGTGTCGGCAAGACCCGCAATCGCTCTCTCTCTCCGGCGGAGGAGGTGGACGATTTCCTAATCCAGAACCAGAGCTACTTCCCGCCGCTGGAGGACGCCGCCCGTGACCTGCGACGCGAGATCCGGTCCTTTGGCCAGACCATCGAGGGCGCGCTGACAGCATTTCTGGTGCAGCGGTTCGCAATCTCTGTCTTCAATCGCTCCCCGGTGGAGGCTGACCTGAGCCGGTTCCGCAATCACTGCCACTATGACGAAGCCAACCGGGTGCTGATCTTTCTCGACAATGCGCCGCCCTCGACACGCCAGTTCCAGCTCGCGCGGCTGGCCTGCCAGCTTACAGCGCCGGATCTGATCGACACGGTTGCCCGCGACGACCTGCTGACCAGCGACGAGGCACGGACGCGCGCCCGCGGGGCGCTGGCGAGCTGGCTCGCCGCCGCGGCGCTGTTCCCCTACGAGACCTTCCTGGAGGATGCGGTCCGCCACCGCTACGATGTGGAACTGCTGCGCCAGCGCTTCTCAGCCAGCGTGGAGCAGATCTGTCAGCGACTGGTCTCGCTGCGCAAGCCGGGGGCGGAGGGGATACCCTTCGGTTTCCTGCGGGCCGATCCCTCGGGCCACATCAGCAAGCGCTTTCCCATTGCCGGGCTGCCCGTGCCGCGCAGTGGCAATGGCTGTCCCCTGTGGCCGCTGTATGGTGCCTTCCAGACTCCGGACCGGGTGATCCGGCAACTGGCAGAATTTCCGAACGGCAGCCGGTACCTGTTCATCGGCCGCACCGTGCGCCACGAACCCGCCCTGTTTCACGAAGCCCCGTTCCTGCACTCGGTCATGCTTGCCTGCGACGTGGTTCATGCCGATCAGACGGTCTATGCCGACGGTCTGGACCTTGCCGCACGATACATGGCGACGCCTGTCGGGCCCAACTGCCGACTGTGTTCGCGCAGCGATTGCCTGCACCGCGGGGAGGACTCGATCCTCTATTCGCGCTGATCGCTGTACCCGCAGCACCCGGTTCTGTTCTACACTGCCTTTCAGGAACGATCCTGGCGCAGCCAATGACGCCCGGGCGATCAGGGGAGGATGCCGCCGTGACAAAATCAGGGGCGGACGGAAGCGTGAGACGAATCCTCATTGCGGAGGATGAGCCGAACATCGTGGAACTGCTGACCTTCATTCTGGAGCGTGCAGGCTGCGTCACGCGTGCGGTCACCGACGGGGAAGCGGCGATCGCCGAGATCCGGCGGGATGCGCCGGACGTGCTGCTGCTGGACCTGATGCTGCCGAAACATGACGGTTACGCGGTGCTGAAGGCCGTGCGCGGCAGTTCCGACAATGCCGGACTGCCCGTGGTCATGCTGACCGCGAAAGGTCAGGAAAGGGACCGCAAGGTGGCCGAGTCACTGGGCGTCAACGCCTTCATCACCAAACCCTTCTCGAACCAGGACGTGGTCGACCAGGTTCTGGCGCTGGCCGGGGCCGGCGCTGCGACGCGCTGATGCCGCGGCAGAAGCTGCGTGATGCAGCCTTCATCCTGCCGTTCTTCGGCCTGATCCTGATCATGCCGCCCTTCGTTGACATCTTCTTCAGCGTGCGCCTGCTTGGCGGTATTCCGATCATCCTGCTCTATATCTTCTGTGCCTGGACAGCACTGATCATTCTCGGCTGGCTGTTGTCCCGTCGACTGGTGGATGATGCAGACACGGCAGAGCCGCGCCCGCCGACCCAGCATCCCATGCCGCCGGAACAGCGCAATGCTGACGGCTGATGTTGTTGTCGCCATTGCGCTGGGCTATGTCGGACTGCTCTTCCTGCTCGCCTTCCTGAGCGATCGCTGGAGCCGCAAGGGCAGTCGCTGGATCAGCAATTCGCCACTGATCTACACGCTTTCGATATCCGTCTACTGCACGTCGTGGACATTCTATGGCGCGGTCGGGTCGGCCGCGCGCAACGGGCTGGAGTTCATCACCATCTACCTGGGGCCGACGCTGGTCTTTCTCGGCTGGTGGTACCTGTTGCGGAAACTGGTGCGCATCGGACAGGTGAACCGCATCTCCTCGATCGCCGACCTGATCTCCTCGCGCTACGGGAAGAGCAACACGCTGGCTGTCATGGTCACGCTGATGGCCGTGATCGGCACCACCCCCTATATCGCGCTGCAACTGAAGGCGGTCACCACCAGTTTCGAGGTCGTCAGCGGCGGCAGTGGCAACCTGCTGGGCAACCTCTCCGGCGACAACACCGGAACTGATCCCGCCCTGTGGGTCGCGGTGGGCATGGCGCTGTTCACGATCCTGTTCGGCACGCGCAACCTGGATGCCAACGAGCAGCATCCGGGCGTCGTCGCGGCCATCGCCTTCGAGGCGCTGGTGAAGCTGCTGGCGCTGCTGATGGTCGGCCTGTTCGTGGTCTTTTCCTTTGGCGGGCTGGAGAACCTGTTCCCCGAGGAAATGAGCCAACGCCTGCTGGAACGGGAAAACGTCTTCGGCGGGCGCTGGGCGGTCCTGACGTTCCTGTCGGCGACGGCGATCATCTGCCTGCCGCGGGAGTTCCAGGTGACGGTGGTGGAGAATTCGCGGGAGTCGCACCTGCGCACCGCCGGCTGGCTGTTTCCGGCCTATCTGCTGCTGATCTGCCTGTTCATCCTGCCGATCGCCGCGGCCGGTCTGACCCGGTTGCCGGAGGGGTCGAACCCGGACATGTTCGTGCTGACCGTGCCGATGGCCGCGAACCAGGAGATGCTGGCCCTGTTCGCCTTCATCGGCGGGTTCTCATCGGCCACTTCGATGGTGATCGTCGCCTGCATCGCGCTGTCGATCATGATCTCCAACCACATTGTCATGCCGGTGGTGCTCCGGCTGCGCTGGCTGCGGCTCTACGACAGCGCCGACCTGAAGACCCTTGTCCTGTTCAGCCGTCGCTTCTCCATCCTGCTGATCCTCTTCCTGGGCCTGCTCTACTATCGGCTGAGCGCGCAAACGGAGGCGCTGGCCTCCATGGGCCTGATTGCCTTTGCCGGCGTGGCGCAGTTCCTGCCGAGCCTGCTGGGCGGACTCTACTGGCGTCAGGCAACGGCGCGGGGGGCAAAGCTCGGCCTGATGGGGGGCGTCGTGCTGTGGGTCTATACCCTGCTGCTGCCCAGCCTGGCGGAGGACGGTACGGTCTTCGGCGAGATCGTCAGCAACGGCCTCTTCGGGTGGGAGATGCTGCGGCCCGAGGCGCTGTTCGGCATGACCGGCTTCGATCCGCTGGTGCATGCCATCGTCTGGAGCCTGACCGCCAATACCGCCCTGCTGATCGCGGGATCCCTGTTCAGCGAGCAGGCACCGCTGGAGCGGCTGCAGAGCGCCCTGTTCGTCGACGTCTTCCGCAACACGCCCGGCGATGAATCCCGCGCGCTGGTGCGATCCGCGGCCATCGACGACCTGCGTCTGCTGTCGCGCCGCATCCTCGGCGCGGATGCCGCTGACCGCCAGTTCCGCGACTTCGCCCTGCGACAGGGGCGCGATGACGGTGTGCCGGTCGCGGACACGGCCTTCATCACCCATCTTGAGCGGCAGATCGGTGGCAACGTCGGCGCCGCCTCCGCCCGGGTGATGATCTCGGAAGTGGTGTCGGGGGAGACGATCAGCCTCGACGAGATCATCCGCATGGTCGACGAGACCCAGCAGGTGATCGAATACAGCCAGGCACTGGAGGCAAATTCGCGGACACTGGAACAGACGGCGGCACAGTTGCGTCAGGCCAACCAGCGGCTGATGCGGCTGGATACGGAGAAGGACGATTTCCTCAGCCAGGTCAGCCACGAACTGCGCACCCCCATGACCTCCATCCGTTCCTTCGCCGAGGCGCTGCTGAAGGCCGACGAGATGCCGCCGGATCAGGCGCGGCGCTTCATGCGGATCATCCATGACGAGAGCCTGCGCCTGACCAGTCTGCTGGACGACATCCTGGACCTGAGCCATCTGGAAAGCGGCGAGGTGCGCTGGCAGGTGGAGCGCCTCGACCCCGAAACGGGAGTGACCAGCGCCATCGCGGCCTGTGAGGGCCTGGCCGCGGAAACCGGCGTGCGGGTCGATCATTTCCCCGCTGACACACCCGCAGCGATCCGGGGCAACCGGGACCGGTTGAGCCAGATCCTGATCAACCTGATCTCCAACGCCATCAAGTACAATGATTCCCCCGAACCCTGGGTCCGGATCGAATCGCGGGTGGAGGCAGGGCGCTGGCGTGTCGATGTGCGCGACAATGGCCCCGGTGCGGGCGATGTGGCCCCGGATCAGCTCTTTTCCAAGTTCGCCCGCGGCTGGCGTCAGATTGCCAAGGGCCGTTCCGGTACCGGGCTCGGCCTCGCC
>CAXBNO010000061.1:0-10609 GCA_963976775.1 uncultured Kordiimonadales bacterium | reverse complement strand
CACGAATGTCTTCCATGATCTGCTCGACGCGTTCGCGCGGCAGGGACTTGCCAAGCAGCCGCTCCGCGCTCTCGAAGCTGCCGACCAGCGAACCACCGGCGGACATCTGGTTGGCGAAGTCGACGAACAGCCGCTCCACGGTCTCCGACGTCACGGAACCGAGGTTGGCCATGGTCTGGGAGATCTCCTTCACCTCTTCGTCGTCCAGCATTTCCCAAAGGGGTGCCAGGCTCTCGTCGGAAAGCGAGAGGATCATGATCGCGGCCTTCTGGGAGCCGGAAAGGTTGCGATAGTCGAGAACTGCCATTGTCTTGTCCCGTTCCCTGCTCAGCGGTCCTGATAGAGCCAGGTGCGAAGGATCGCGACGGCTTCTTCAGGATGCTTGTTGACGATCTCGGAGATCTTGTTCAGCGAGGATTCCTTCACCCGGCCCTCGACCTGATTGATGTCGATGGAGGATTCCCGTTCGGGCATCGCCGGGGCGGAGGCTCGGCTGTCGGACAGGGCAGGCAATCCGCCTGACCCGTCGCCGCCGATGGCGTAGTCGATGCCGCCGCCGCCACTGCCGATACGGGCCTGTCCGCCGCCCATCCCGCCGGCACCTGCCAGGGCAATGGTATCGGAGCCGACATCAAGGTTTCCGGCGCTCAGGACACGGTTCAGCATCGGGCGAACGACCAGCAGCATCACCAGCAGCGCAACGATGCCCAGGATCAGGATCTCGGCGACCCGCATGATCTCCGACTTGGTGAAGCCGGCGACCGCGAACTCCGGGTCAGCGGCCTCGAACGACGTTTCGATGTCGGCGAAGCGAAGGTTGCTGATCGTCACGCTGTCGCCGCGTTCCTCGTCGAAGCCCACGGCGGACTGGACCAGACGGGTCAGTTCCTCGATCTCCTCCTCCGTCCGCGGACGGTATTCCGCGACACCCTCGGCGTTCGGCTCATAGATGCCATCGACCAGCACCGCAACGGAGATCCGGCGCAGCACGCCAGCCTCCCGAACCTGGGTCGTGGTCTCGCGGGTGATCTCGTAGTTGACGGTTTCCTCTGTCGATTCATCCGATGTCGAGACCCTGTCGGAACCGCCCAGGGCACCGTTCTGGCCCGGAAGGTTGGTGGCGACAGTCACCGCATCCTGCTGATTGCCTTCGGAGGAGTTGGAGCGTTCCTCGCGGATCTGCGTCGAGCGGACGACCTGGCTGTCCGGGTCATAGCTCTCCCGATTGGTCGTCACGCGGTCGTAGTCGATCTCCGCAGCAACCTCGGCCCGGACCCGGCCTGCACCAATGGTCTGTTCCAGCAGGGTCTCGACGGCGCGCTTGATGCGGCGCTCATGCCCCTGTCGCAGTTCCTGCAGGGCCGTGGGAGCGGTGAGCGGGTCGTCGCCATCCTCCAGCGCGCGGGAAAGCAGGTTGCCACGGCTGTCGACGACGGACACGCGACCAGGCTCCAGCCCCGGTACCGCGGCGGCGGCGAGGTTCTGAACGGCGGCGACACGGTCGCGACCCAGGTTGCCGCGGGTCTTCAGCATGATGGAGGCGCTGGGCTGCTGCGTCTGGCGGGCAAAGACCTCGCGCTTGGGCAGCACCAGATGCACCCGCGCGGCCTCGACCCCGTCCAGGGAGGAGATGGTCCGCGCCAGCTCACCCTCCAGCGCCCGCAGCAGGTTGACGTTCTGCACGAAGCTGGTGGTGCCCAGTGAATCGGTATTGTCGAAGATCTCGTAGCCGACCGAGCCGCCAAGCGGCAGGCCTTCCTCGGCGGCGGCCATGCGCATCCGTGCAACCTGATCGCGCGGGACGTAGATCTCGGTGCCGTCGCCGCGCAGTTCGAACGGGATCTGGCGGCTTTCGAGGATGCCGACGATGCTTCCGGCGTCGCGGGACTCCAGATCCTTGTAGAGCAGCGCCATGTCCGGTTTCGCCACACGACTGGCGAGGAAGACGAAGAAGGCAACGACCGAGAGCGTGATACCGGCAATGATGAGCAGCCGGGTCACTCCGAGGTTGCGAAAGATGTCCTGCACGTTGGCACTCCGTCGACAGCATCTGGGCACAGCGAGGGTCTTCGCTGACAGGCGGACGGTAGTGCCAAGGTCGTAAAGGCAGGGTTAACGCTGGGCAGTAATTGCCGGGTAGGGGGAAATTTTTTCCCGGTTGGTCACCGGGCGAAGGGGCAGGGAAAAGGGATAAACGAAATCCGGGGGATCAACGAAATCTGGCGAAGGCTGTCTGTATCCGGAAAGGGGCGGCCTTCTGCGCGCCTGGGACCTGTCTTCTGTCGGTCATGTATCCTGGTGGGGCCTGTCGTCGTTCTTTCAGGTGTTCACCGTCATCGGGCGGTAGTCCTGCAGGCGGGTTGCGCGAAGACCGGCCATTCCGTGCCGTTCCACCGCACGCTGCCAGGAGAGGAATTCCTCCACGGACAGGGTGTAGCGGCGGCAGGCGTCTTCCAGCGTCAGCAAACCACCACGAACGGCAATCACGACTTCTGCCTTGCGCCGCGCCACCCAGCGGGTGGTCGAGGGCGGCGGCAGGTCGTCCAGCGTCAGTGGCCTGCCATCGGGGCCAATCACGCTGGGTCTTGTTTCGTATCGATCTGACATCGGTCCATCCATATGAGTAGGCGTTGCGAACGGTTCCGAAGATACGGAGCGGCTTTTAATTTTCTTCTAAATCATTTGGTTAATGGAAACCGGGCGGCCAATGACCGCCCGATTTCAATCAGTTACCGCTTCAGGTTGACCAGTTCGTTCAGCATCTCGTCTGCCGTGGTGATGATGCGCCCGTTGGCCGAGAACGACCGCTGGGTTTCGATCATCAGGGTGAACTCCCGCGTCAGATCGACGGTGGAACCCTCCACAGCCGAGGCCGCGACCACGCCGGCACTGCCGGTTCCTGCCTCGTTCAGGCTGAAGTCACCGGAGTCGTTGGTCTCCAGAAAGGCATTGCCTGACTTCGCTTCCAGACCGTTGGCGTTGGGGAAGGTCGCGATCGGCAGCTTGAAGATATCCTCCCGCGTGCCGTTGTCGAACAGGGCCGTCACGATACCATCGTCACCAACCTGGACACCGGCCAGGCCGCCGAACACGGCACCGTTCACATCGGAGGAGATGATTCGGGAGGTGCCGTTGAACTGGCTGAGACCATCCGCCTGGCCGTCGCTGCCATAGTTCACGGTCAGCACCGAGTCGTTGATGCCGAGATTGCTGTTCCAGGTCACGGTCGGGCTGGACAGCGCGGCGGTCGAATTGGCAACGTTCAGAGTGCCGTCGCTGTTGAAGGCGGTGGTGCCCGATGCGACGAGACCATCCGGATGGGCGGCAATGTCGACGTCAGCCACCGGCTCGGCATGGACTTCGGTGAACCACTCGTTCGGCGTTGATGACTTCAGATAGCTGAAGGTCAGGTTGCGCACGCCGCCCTGGCTGTCGAACATCTGCACGCTGGTCTGGAAATCAGGCTCGAACGTCCCGGCGGCCATGTCACCGGCGACATAGGCGCCGACGTTGGCGTTGACGGTCTGCGTCGCCTGCAGATTGGCACGCAGGTCGATCTCCGACGTGGCTTCCGCCGAGCCGGTCAGGCCACGGACGTTCACCGTCTCCAGCACGTTCAGGTCTGTGCGGTTGCTGGGAATGGCGCCGGACTCGTCGATCGGCCAGCCCTGCAGGAACAGGCCTGCGGTATTTGCCAGATCGCCATCCTCGTTCGGGACGAACTGCCCGGCGCGGGTGAACATGAACTGGCCGGTGGCGACACCGGGTTCGGATTCGTTGTTCACGACGAAGAAGCCATTGCCGCTGATTGCCATGTCGGTGGCGGAGGTAGTCTGCTGCAACAGGCCCTGAACGTCGTTGAGCTGCAGGGATTCGGCCTGCACGCCGCCTGTCGAGAAGCCGGTTGCGGCCACGGTCTGGGTGACCAGGGTCGAGAACGCTGTCCGGCTGGCCTTGTAGCCGACGGTGCTGACGTTCGAGATGTTGTTTGCGATGACGCTCATCGACTGGCTCTGGGCGTTAAGACCCGAAACGCCGGACTGCAGTGCACCAATGATACTCATGTTTCAATTCTCCAGGGAGAGGGTAGGGGAGGCCTTTTGCCCTGAGATTCTGGCCGACCGGCGTTCTGGCGGTTCGGCAGGTTCGGTTGCGGTGTCAGGAGGGGTCTGGCACCGAAGAGACGGACGTCACCTGGTTCACGGGGACGATATTGCCGCCGACGCGCAGTTGAGCGACGCCGTTGACGATCTCGACCCCTTCCACCAGACCGCTGGAGCGAACGGTGGAGGCGACGGAGGTGCCATCCGCGTCGGTGGCACTGATGGAGATGCGGTAGTCACCGTCGGGCAGTTCGTTGTCCGCATTGTCGCGTCCGTCCCAGTTGAAGCTGTTGGCGCCCGCATCGACGTCATTCAGCTTGGTCGTGAAGACCGCCTTGCCGGTTGAACTGGTGATCAGGATCGAAACGGAGTCCGCTTCATCCTCCAGATCGAATTTCCAGCTTGCCAGGCCATCGGACAGCGTCGCCTGATTGCCGACGCCTTCGATGTTCTTGCCGATGAAGCTGACCAGCGCACCCTGCTGCCCGGCCAGGCCGAGCGATGTCAGGGTTTCGAGATTGTCATTCGTGGCAATCTGCTGTTCCACACTGGAGAACTGGACGAGCTGTTCGGTGAACTGCTCCGACTTCATCGGTTCCAGCGGATCCTGGTTCTGCAGCTGGGTGGTCAGCAGCGTCAGGAAGGTATCGAAATCGTCTGCCAGCTTGGCCCCGGCGAAGTCAGCGCCGGAAGCCTTTGGCAGGGTGGAAAGCCCAAGGGTGGAAAGATCCATCGTTCTACTCCTCAGACCTTCACATCAACGCCGGGCCGGTCGATGGCCATGCGTCTGCGGTTGTCATTTGCGGATTCTGCGGGCTGATCGTCGGCAGCGCGTTCGCCGTCACCCTTTCCGCCGCCGTGACCGCCAGCCTCCCGACCACCTTCACGACCGCGCTCGGCGAAGCTGAAGCTGTCCTTGTCGGTATTGAAGCCAGCATGGGTAAGGGCGCGTTCCAGTTGCTGCACATCGCGGCGCAGCAGGTCGAGCGTCTCCGGCCGCTCGGCGCTGACCACCGCCTGGACGCGACCGTCGTGTCCGACCTCCAGCTTAACGTCCACCCGGCCCAGTTCGGCGGGTTTCAGCTGAATCTCGATGCGGTCGGCACCTTCCTTGGCTGCGCGCGTGACATGAATGGCGAGCTGCTGCACCGGGGCATCAGGCACCTGGGCCTGAGGTGCCGCCGTGGCGAGCTGCTGCACGGCAGCGGAACTCTGGATCGCCTGCGGACCATTGACGGCGGCGACATTCGTCTGCGGCACCTGTTCGCCAGCGCCCTGAGAAGCGGTCGCGAGTGCGCCGGTTGCAGTGGCCGTTGCAGTGGCGCGTGCCGGATCCGGCGTTGCGCCCTCACGTCCCGCGCCCTCGACCGTCCCGACCCGCGCGGCATCGTCCGTGACAACACCGGAGGCTGCGGGCCGGTCGACAGCGCGTGTGCCGCTGCCTGCCTCATCAGCCTTCACGGCATTGGTGTCTCCGGACCCGGCCCTTGCTGCGACCGGCGTGTCCTGTGCCGGATCCTTCAGCGGGGCGGGAGTGGCTTCTGCTTCAGTGGCGGTTCCGCCGACTGCAGCCGTCTGTGATGTCTCGGCGGCGGGCGTCGTTGCGGTCGCGCCTGCTTCCGCCCTGGAACCGGATGGCTGAGAGTTCACATCGGCCGGAGCAGATTTCTCCGCCTTCGCGTCCCCGGTTGGCTTCGCTGCCTCGTCGGATGTCACCGCGTCCCCTTCGGCCACTTTCGCACCAGCGGATGCGGACTTTTCGGGCGCAGCGACAGTCGCGACGGCGGCACCGCTGCCGACAACGGTTTCGACCTGGTCTGCGACAACCGCGACCTCGACCGAGACGGCCTCCGCGTTGGCGGCGGTCCCGGTTTCCGCACTGGCTTCCGCTTCGCTGACCAGCATGGCGGCCACGGCATCGGGAGACCCGGCGGCCCTGGTACCCTCTTCTTCGGTCTCGGCCTTCGCCGTCTCGTTGACCTTCTCGGATGTCGTCGCCTGGGTCCTGGCATCCTTCTCGGGTGCACCGGTATCGGCAGGCTTGTCCCTGGGGCTGACCATCTTCGCGAACTCGGACTTCGACGGCTTGTCGGCGCTGTTCGCACGACGGCTGTCGTCGTTCGCGGCCCCCATCTGCTGGCTGGCCTTCAGGGCGACCGCCGGGCTGCTGCTGGTGGCGGAGGAGAATACATTCGGCTGCATATTGTTCCCGATCATGACTCTGGTTCGGGACCGACTTCGCAAGGCCGGTGCCACATTGATCGAGAAAAATAGAATATATAAATCAGATGTTTATCGGATATCATCGATGACGCAGGGCAAGCGGGACCGGACCATCGGCACAATCTGCCGGGTCATATGCGTCAGGTTCCTGGTTAAGAAAATCTTCTGCGCACCTCAGAACTTCTCGTTTGCGGGATGGGGTGGCGGTGTCGAAGACTGGCTTGGGGAAGCATGTTGCTTCCATGTCATGAGGTGAGAGATGCTGACCCTGTTCGACAATGCTGACTCGGGCAATGCCTACAAGGTCAGGCTGCTGCTCGCCCTGCTCGATACCCCCTACCGGCGGATCGAGGTCGACTCGGTGCATGGCGAGACACGAACCCCGGGGTTTCTGCGGCGCAACCCCAACGGCAAGGTTCCGGCGCTGGAACTGGAAGACGGCAGCTATCTCTGGGAATCCAATGCGCTGCTCTGGTATCTGGCGGCGGACAGTTCCTTCCTGCCCGAAGGGCGGCGGGACACGGCAGAAGTGCTGCAGTGGATGTTCTTCGAGCAGTACAGCCATGAACCCCATGTCGCCGTCCTGCGCGCCTGGGCGCGGCACGGTCCGATCAGCGAGGAGCAGCGTCGGCAGATTCCCGCCCGCGAGAAGGAAGGCTATCGCGCGCTGGGTGTCATGGAGGCGCACCTGGACCAGCGGTCCTTCATGGTCGCGGGCCAGCCATCCATCGCCGACCTCTCCCTCTATGCCTATACCCATGTCGCGCATCAGGGTGGTTTCGACCTCTCCGACTATCCCGCGATCCGTGGCTGGCTGGAAAGGATCGCGACATTGCCCGGGTATGTCGCAATGGATGCGGTCTGACGGACATCTGACATTGCGCATCTTCTTTGACGCTGCGGTGTGACAGGACTACCGTCATGACATGTCCAGTCGATCATCCTATGCGCGGGGCTATGCATCTTTCCGGACACTTGATCCGGACCTGAGGTTCGAGTTCGGGCCGATGAACGATTTGCTGGCGCGATGGCATGGATGGCGCGGCACGCGCGAGTTGCCGGCCCGCAAGGACTTCGAGCCTTGGGATCTGAAGGGGCACCTGGGCTGGATTGCGCTGATCGATGTGGAATACGAACCGGAGAGGTTTCGTTTCAGGCTGGTCGGTGCGGATATCGTGACCGGCCTCTCCCGGGACTCCAGCGGCAAGTATCTGGATCTGGTCTATGGCCCCGAATTCTATGAAACGGCGATCGGCTCCTATCGCTGGAACCTGGAACACCGGAAACCGGTCCGGGCGTTCGGCGAGATGGTGCACGCCCGCAAGGGACATATCCGCTTCGAGAGCCTGGACCTGCCGTTCTCCAGCACCGGACGCGAGATCGATCTGATCATGAAACGTGTCCATTATTCGAGCGCTATCAGCTTTGCCGACGAGGATTGACGATCCGGTTTTCGCTTGACCCCGGCCACGTGAAGTTGAAGCTCTGTCCCTGAGCAGCGACCTGCGCAAGGGCGCACGCACGCAACAGGAATCAGGGAGCATGAAATGCGTAAGATCATGATGGCCTCCGCCGCGATGGCGATGGCTCTGGCGGCAACGACCGCCTCCGCCGAGATCAAGCTTGGCGTTATCATGGGGTTCACCGGACCGATCGAAAGCCTGACGCCCGGGATGGCGGCGGGTGCCGAACAGGCAATGAAGGAAGTGACCGACTCCGGCATGTTGCTGGATGGCGAGACTGTCACGCCGGTTCGTGGTGACTCCACATGTGTCGATGCGGCTGCCGCGACCGCGGCGGCCGAGCGTCTGATCACGTCAGACGGTGTGGCTGCCATTGTTGGCGCCGACTGTTCCGGTGTGACGACGGCGATTGCCAACAATGTTGCTGTCCCCAACGGGGTGGTGATGGTGTCGCCGTCCGCGACGTCTCCGGCGCTGACCACGATCGACGACAATGGCTACTTCTTCCGGGTCGCCCCGTCGGACGCCCGCCAGGGCCAGGTGCTGGCCACCATCGTGAAGGAGCGGGGCGTGAAGAGCGTCGCGATCTCCTACACCAACAATGACTACGGCAAGGGCCTGGCTGACGCCTTCGGCGGTTCCTTCACCGGCATGGGTGGCAGGGTGGAGATCACCGCCGCGCATGAGGATGGCAAGGCCGACTATTCCGCAGAAGTGGCGGCACTGGCTGCTGCGGGTGCGGATGCACTGGTGGTCTTCGGCTACGTGGACCAGGGCGGCAAGGGCATCATCCAGACCTCCCTCGATACCGGTGCCTACGACATGTTCTTCATGGCGGACGGCATGGTCGGCCAGACACTGATCGATGCCATTGGCAGTGGTCTGACCGGCTCCGTCGCGACTCTGCCGGGCAGTGACTCTCCGGGTGCGGCGAAGTTCCTGGAGGTCTCTGCTGCCGCCGGTAACGATGGTGACGGCCCGTTCCGGGGTGAGTCCTATGATGCCGCCGCGCTGATCATGCTGGCCATCCAGGCTGCCGGTACGCCGGATCGTGCCGCCATCCAGGCCAAGCTGATGGATGTCGCGAACGCACCGGGTGAGCGCATCTATCCCGGTGAGCTGGGCAAGGCGCTGAAGATTCTCGCCAGCGGTGGCGAGGTCGATTATGTCGGCGCCAGCAATGTCGAGCTGACCGAGGTCGGTGAGGCTGCCGGTTCCTACAAGGAGCTCGAGGTCCAGGGCGGCAAGTTCGAAACCAAGTCGATCCGCTGATCTTGAGTGTTTCGTGATGCGGGAGGTCGCGCGGATCCGTGCGGCCTCCCCATTCGCGCGCGGGCAATCTGATTTGTTCTTCCATTTCTTGCATGATTGGTGGCGCGCATGATCCGCGTCGAGAATGTACACAAGCATTTCGGCGGCGTTCACGCCGTCAATGGTGCCACGCTGGAGATCGCCGAAGGCTCGATCACCGGCCTGATCGGTCCCAACGGGGCCGGCAAGACCACCCTCTTCAATGTCATCGCCGGGGCATTTCCCCCGACATCCGGTCGTGTCTGGCTGGCGGATGAGGACATCACCGGTCTCAAGCCGCATGAACTGTTCGCCAAGGGCGTGCTGCGCACGTTCCAGATCGCCCACGAGTTCTCGACCCTGACGGTGCTCGAGAACCTGATGATGGTGCCCGGCGGTCAGACGGGGGAAAGCCTTGTCGGCGCCTGGTTCCGCGGACGGCAGATCCGGGAGGAGGAGAAGCGTGTCCGCGAGAAGGCGGAGGACGTGATCGACTTCCTGAACATGGGACATGTCGCGACGGAACTGGCGGGCAACCTGTCGGGCGGTCAGAAGAAGCTGCTGGAGCTTGGCCGGACGATGATGGTTGATGCCCGCATCGTGTTTCTGGACGAGGTCGGGGCAGGGGTGAACCGCACTCTTCTCAACACCATTGGCGATGCGATCCTGCGCCTGAACCAGGAACGCGGCTACACGTTCTGCATGATCGAGCACGACATGGACTTCATTTCCCGACTCTGCAATCCGGTGATCGTGATGGCGGAGGGGGCCGTGCTGACCGAAGGCACTGCAGATGAGGTGAAATCGAACGAGCAGGTCATCGAGGCCTATCTGGGCACGGGGCTGAAGAACAAGCCGGGCAAGCAACCGGACCCGACGACCGGGGAGACCGCAGGCGCATGAGCTTCCTGATTGGCGAGGCAATGACAGGGGGCTATGGCGGCGCGGACATCCTGCGCGGCTGCACCATCGAGGTCGACAAGGGCGAGATCGCCGTGATCGTCGGCCCCAACGGTGCGGGCAAGTCGACAGCCATGAAGGCCGTGTTCGGCATGCTTGACCTGCGCGAAGGTCAGGTACGGCTGGGCGACAGGGACATCACGGGGCTGTCGCCACAGGATCGGGTCAAGCAGGGCATGGCCTTTGTCCCCCAGACCAGCAACGTCTTTGCCGGAATGAGCGTGCAGGAAAACCTGGAGATGGGGGCGTTCCTGCGCCGCGACGACATCAGTGTGACGATGGAGCAGGTGTTCGAGCTGTTCCCCATCCTGGCCGAGAAGCGGGCGCAGGCGGCTGGCGAGCTTTCCGGTGGCCAGCGCCAGCAGGTCGCGGTCGGGCGGGCCCTGATGACCCAGCCCAGCGTGCTGATGCTGGATGAACCAACTGCCGGTGTGTCGCCGATCGTCATGGACGAACTTTTCGACCGCATCCTGGAGATCCGCAACACCGGCATCGCCATCCTGATGGTGGAGCAGAATGCGCGTCAGGCGCTGAACATTGCCGACCGGGGCTTCGTACTGGTGACGGGCG
>CAXBNO010000060.1:0-10663 GCA_963976775.1 uncultured Kordiimonadales bacterium | reverse complement strand
ACCAGACCGCATAGTGATCCGAATTGTCGATCAGAAGTTCGACCCGGTCACCCGGCCGCACCCCGAACCGGCCTGTCAGCAGGGCGCGCGTGGCCTGGATCCGGCGCATCATCGCGCCATAGCTGGTCTCGCGCCCCTGAAACACCATCGCGATCCGGTCGGGGTCATGCGCCACCGCGCGTGCCACCAGGTCGGTGAAGGTCAGGTCACCGCTGACGCCATAGCGATCCCGCATCTCGGCCACGAAATCTTCCGGGCTCACGTCATGGCGACGCTCGCGGGGTTGCAGCAGCGGGAATCCGGCCACCATGCCGCCACCATTCATGTGGCGGGCCGCCAGGCGCCACCGGCCTGTTCCATGCCGCCCAGTGCCTGATAGACCGCGTCCACCAGCCCTTGCCCGCGTTCGTTCAGCAACAGCCCCTCTCCCATCCGGTTCATGGTGTAGCCGAAGCTGATGCCTGTCTCCGGATCGGCGAAGCCGAGGGAACCACCTGCACCGACATGGCCGAAGGCACGTCGACCGATGACCGCTCCCTCGATCCCCAGTCCGCGATTGTCCATCGACTTCATGAATCCTGGCGCGAAACGGGTCGGAATCTGCAGGGTGGCATCGCGCCCCGTGGCCACGGAGATTGCCTCCATGTCGGCCAGCGTCGCCGCATCCACCAGATCCACACCATCCCAGGACCCGCCGTTGGCGAAGGGCCGGTACATGCCCTCCAGCCCCCGGCCATTGGTGATGCCACCCGCACCGCCAAGCTCCGCCACATGTCCTTCGCGGCTGTTGCAGCCCTTCGACAGGAACCCACCGGAATTGAACAGGAACAGGTGCGGGATGGAACCCGGCTGGTTCAGTCCGACCTCCAGGAACGGCGGCAGCGCGTCGCCTGGTTCATGCCTGCGGAAGATCATGGGCGCCACGCGCGGCTCGATCTCCTCCGGCAGGCCGATCCAGAAATCGAGGCCGAGCGGCCCGGCAATCACGTCCTGGAAATAGGTGCCCAGCGACTTGCCCGATGCACGGCGCACCAGTTCGCCAACCGTCCAGCCGAATGTCAGACCGTGATAGCCGTTGCGGTCACCCGGTCGCCAGAAAGGTTCCTCTGCCGCCAGCCGCTCGCACATGTAGTCCCAGTCGTAGACGCCGTCGGTCTTCAGCTTCTCCCGCAGCACCGGCACGCCGACCGAATGGTCCAGCATCATGCGCACGGTGGCATCCTGCTTGTTGCCCGCCGCGAACTCCGGCCAGATGTCGCCCACGGGCGTGGCGAGATCGAAGGCACCCTGGCTGATCAGTGTGTGCGCGCAGATCGCAGTGGCACCCTTGGTGCAGGAAAAGACCACGGATACCGTGTCCTCCTGCCAGGGTGCCTGCGTCGTCTGGTTGGCGATCCCGCCCCACAGATCCGCCACGATTTCTCCGTGCAGGGCCACGCGCAGGCTGGCACCAACCTCTCCGTATTCGGAAAAATTGCGCGCGAACGCTTCCCTGACCGGCGCGAACCGATCCGCGACCTGTCCCTGAACAGCCGTTTCCGTCATCTGTTTCCTCCCCGAAACATCTTCCCGGACAGTCTACAGCGCTCCGGTCTCAGATGAAATCACCGCAACTCGCATCCCTGCCAGACCCTTGATGCCACAGACGTGTCACAGGTGTACCACGCCATGACCATCGCAGGAGGTTCATCCTGTCCCTGTTTGCCAAGCCGCGCGGTCGCGCGCCGGGCGGCGGGCCAGATCGGGGGATCAAGAGATGCGAAACAACAGAGTGACTACTTCATCGGGCAGGCTGCCGGTCATGGCTGCCGCCCTGTTCGCGGCCATCTTCGTGGCCACGGGGCCGGGCCTGGCGGCATCATGGGGCGGTTCACCGATACCGTCACCCTACGCGAACTACGACACCGCGCTGACCACCCGCTATGCCGCGCTGTCGGACATGGAATCGGCAGATGGTGACAGCAGCGACGAATGGCACTTCTGGTACAAGTCCCGCGATGCCGAGGACGGCTATCTGGTACTGCCGGAAGATCCGGCCCGCCGCGATCTGACCGTGGGCGACAGGGCCTATGCCCGGCAGGCTTATCGCCGGCTGCTCCGGGCCTACAGTGCAGGCATGCCGGTCACCCGTACCGCGACGCTGGCCGATGCCCAGGCCAACTTCGACTGCTGGCTGAACGATGCCGAGGAAGGCAGGAACCCGGCACGCGCCGACACCTGTCGCCAGCGTCATGAGGACTCGATGGCGAAGATCGATCCGAAGATATGGCCTGCACCGGCCCCGAAGCCGGTCAAGCAGGTTGCGGCGATCGATGCGACGACCACCGACACACCTTCACGGCAACCGCAACGGGTGGCTGCCGCAGCCCTGCCCGTGCGCCATCTGCTCTTCTTCCGGCTGAACAGCGCCGAGCTGACGCCGGAGGCGCTGGAGGTACTGGATTCCGCGGCCCGCGACGCTGCAGCCTTCCCGACTGCCGATATCCGGGTTGCCGGATTCACCGACCGGACCGGGGACGATGAATACAACCGGAAACTCTCCCTGCGCCGGACGGCTGCAGTCTCGCTTGCCCTGCGTGAGCGGGGGATCGACGTCATCCGCGTCGATGAAGTGGCAATCGGAGAATCCGCGCAGGCCTTTCCGACGGCTGACAATGTCGCCGAGCCCCGCAACCGGCGCGTGGAGATCGAGATCGGGCTTGGATACTGAGCAGTGGTCACACGCCCGTCCTCAGCCGCCACGACTCGGTCACAGTCACATCACTGACGGGTCATTCGGGACACCCCAGCTTGGGAGGACGGGCGCAGGACCATGCAGCCCGACAGAGCAACCTCAAGGAGATCGATCATGATCACGACCCGGATCCGAACCCTTCTGTTGAGTGGTGTCGCGACGGCCTGCGTGCTGGCAGTGGCTGGTGGGGCAAGTGCCGCGAGCTATGGAGGCGCACCGATCAGGTCGCCCTATGCCAACTACGACGCGGCACTGCAGCTTCGCTATGAGGCGCTGTCCAACATGGAAGCCGATGAAGACGACTCGACCGACGAATGGGCCTACTGGAACAAGGCGGTCGATGCCCGCGATGGCTATCTGGTGCTGCCCGATGATCCGGCGGGCCGCGACCTGAAGCCGGAAGACATGGCCTTTGCGCAGCAGGCCTACTCACGTCTGCTCAATGCTTACCGGGCTGGTGTGCCGGGCAGTGCCGCCGCCGAACTGGCCGACGCCCAGGCCAACTTCGACTGCTGGATGAACGACATCGAAGAGGGCACGAACCTGCGCCGCGCGGAGGTCTGCAAGGCGCGTGTGACAGAGACCCTGGCGCGCATGTCCGGTCCTGACACCGGTGTCGCTCCTGTCGCCGGCTCGGGTGATGGCCGGGTCGCTGCCGCCTCCGATGCGGCGGCGCCGGTTGCCAAAGCTGTTCCCGTGCTGCCCGTCAGCCACCGCCTGCTGTTCGATTTCGACAGCGCCGAGCTGGACAATGACGCAGAGGCGAAGCTGGACGAGATCGTCCGTCAGGCTGCCGCCTATCCCCAGGCCGATGTCCGGGTAACGGGGCATACGGACCGGGCGGGTGATGCCGCCTACAACCGGATGCTGGCGGAGAAGCGGGCCGCGAACGTTGCCGAGGCGCTGCGCCTGCGCGGTCTCAACCTTGCTCGCATCGACGAAGTTCCGGCTGGCGAGAGCGATCCGGCCGTCGCGACCCCTGACGGTGTTGCCGAACCGCAGAACCGTCGCGTCGAGATCATGATCGACGATCGCTGATCTGACCGACGAACCAACCCCGACAGCCCGCACCGCGAACACACGGTGCGGGCTGTCGTCTTCAGCGCATCAGGTCCGAAGAAATAACTTTCCCAATACGAAAAATATAGCGGCGCGAATTTCAATATTAATTCTTGGAAATTAATGTTAATTTCAAAATCATAATCTTGTTATTAAAAATATTTCTCCCATATTAAGTAATTGGCGCGAATTAATGTCGCCGAATAAACAAATTCGAGGATATTTGAATGATCAGGAAAAATCAGATGCGAAATCTGCTGATTGGCGGATTCGCGACAGCCTGCCTTATGGCAACCGCAGGTGTGGCCAGTGCTGCCGGATACGGCGGCGCACCAATCAGGTCACCTTATGCCAGCCACGACGCAGCGCTGCAGCAGCGCTATCAGGCGATGTCCGAGATGGAGGGCAATGAAAGCGACAGCTCCGATGCCTGGTCCTATGGCAACAAGGCGATCGCAGCCCGGGACGGCTTTCTGGTGCTGCCTGACGACCCGGCGAACCACAAGCTGAATGCCGAGCAGACGGCATTCGCGCGTCCGGTATACACGCATCTGCTGAATGCCTACCTCGCTGGTGTGCCCGAAACGGCAACGTCCGAAATGGCCGATGCCCAGGTCAACTTCGATTGCTGGATGAATGATATCGAGGACGGCAAGAACGCGGCCCGCGCTCAGGTCTGCCGCGCCAATCTGGTCACGATCCTGACCAGGCTTTCCAGCCCCGACGCCAAGGTTCCGGCCGCTGTGCGCGCCGATGCCATGCGGGCCGCAACCGTGGCCGATGCCACTGCCAGCCTGGCCAAGGGTCAGTCAGTCAGCCATCGCCTGTTGTTCGAAACCGAAAGTGCGGCGCTGGATGGTGATGCCGCCGCAACACTGGATCATATCGTGCGCCTGGCCGTCGCCTACCCGCGGTCCATCGTCCATGTGACGGGGCATACGGACCGCGCCGGCAGTGCCAAATACAATCAGGCACTGTCGCAGAAGCGTGCGGCGAACGTGGCCGTGGCACTGGGTTTGCGCGGTATCCGGCTGGACCGGATTGACGAAATCCAGGCAGGTGAGAGCGATCTGGCTGTTGCCACCAGGGATGGTGTCGCCGAGGCAGAAAACCGCCGCGTCGTGATCACGGTCGACAATCGCTGATCCGCGACCGCCGCGAAAGTCCCGACGAACGGGCCCGCACCGTGCGTTCACGGTGCGGGCCTTCGCCGTTTCAGGTGGGACGGATCCGGTTCGGACCAGTCCATGGAATGGTGGAACGCTCTGGTCAGTCTTCGGTGTTGGGCAGGGCGTCGGACGTGGTCTCGGGCGTCCCGCCTTCACGGCGCTTCACCAGCCCCCGCTCCTCCAGCTGGGTCACCAGACGGTCCAGCGAGGAATAGACCTGCAGGAAACCCTGCGGACTGGTGACCAGACGCTGGGAGAACTGACGGGCTGGCTTGCCCTCCGCGTCCCGCTGGGTCGGGGAATGGGTGAAGAAGTCGATGCGCACGGCACCGTCCTGGATCCCCACATTGAAGACGCCGTCAACGAAGACCTGATTCTGGTCAGCCATGTGCTGTTTCCCCCTGGTTCCCGGGACCCTTGCCCCGACTGAAAGACCGTTGAGGAATAGCGGAATTCAGGATCCTATGAAATCATTTCGGGTGCGTGGCATTCGAGTCAGCGGTCGCGGCCCGACGCATCTGCCTGCGGGTCTGCGCTTCACGATGGGCGATATAGGTTGCCGAGCCGACAATGATCGCACCGCCGATCCAGGTGCCGAGCGCCGGATCCTCTCCGAACATGTAGATGCCGATCAGGGAAGCCCAGACAAGCTGCAGGAACTCCACCGGCTGGGTCACCGACAGATCCGCCGCGCGCCAAGCCTTGGTCATGCAGATGTGGGCCAGGGTGGCCAGACCGGCCACTGCCGCCAGGGAGACGACCTCCTCCAGCGTCGGTGTTCGCCAGACCATCGCCGCCGGGATCGCGAGCACGATCATCACCAGCAGCGAGAGCCAGGCGACGATGGCCGTCGTCGATTCCGTATCCGTCAGGCGCTTGGTGATGATCTTCGACGCGGCGAACAGCGGCGCCGCCAGCAGCATCGCCCCCTGCCCGTATCCCAGCGCGCTGAAGTTCGATTGCAGCTCCGCCATCGATCCCGGCAGGCCGAACAGGACCACCAGCGCACCGGTGAACCCCAGCACGACCGCAACGATGCGGCGCAGCTTCACCACCTCGCCCAGGATCAGGATCGCGCCAAGGGTGGCCCATACCGGTGAGGTAAAGCCCAGTGCCGTGACTTCCGCCAACGAGATCTTGGAGATCGCATAGAACCACAGCATGACGCCGCAGCCATGCACCAGCCCACGAAACAGGTGCATGACCGGACGCTTGGTCCGCAACTCGCTGCGCCGCGCGCCAAGAAAGATCGGCAGGATGAACAGGAACCCGAACAGATAACGGATGAACGCCGTCTCCGCCGGGTGCAGGTCACTGGAGACATAGCGGATGATGCCGGTGAAGATCGCGAAGATGACTCCGGATACGGCCAGCCAGGCCATGCCGATCAGCGCACCATCGCTGATGACCTTTCCCGACGGGTCTCCGGAAGGTTGCGGCCCGCCGGGCGCAACTTCGCTTTCTGCCACATTTGTCATGCGCGGACACTACGTCCGCATGCGTGGATATTCCATGATCATCCTGAACAACCCGGCCATGCGACAGGTCGCCCCACAGGGCTGGCCCCTTGACAGGGTGACGGCTGTTTCTGACTGTAGGTCAGCAGTTGCGTGTTCGCCGGGCGGATACGGTCACGCCCGAAACAGGATACAGATGCCGGATACAGCCATACATTCTGGAACAGCACCACGCCGCGCAAGGGGTGCCGCCGACAAGGCCGCGCGCCGTCAGACCATCCTCGCTGCGGCCGGCGAACTGTTCGAGGAGGCCGGGGGCGAACTGCCATCGGTCGATCAGGTCGCCCGTCGCGCCGGACTGGCCAAGGGCACCGTCTATCTGTACTTCCGCGCCAAGGAGGAGATGTTCCTGGCCCTGCTGGCACAGGAACTCGGCGGCTGGTTTCAGGCCCTGACGAGGATCATGCAGGACGACGCTCTGGTGCGCGCCGGTGCCGCCGCCGTCTCGAAGTCACTTGTCGGGGATCTGGCACAGCGGCGGAACATGCTGCGCCTGGCGGTGCAGTGCCACGGCACGCTGGAACGCAATGTTGCGGAAGACGCCGTGCTGGCCTTCAAGCAGCTGACCGCGGGCGGGCTGGTCGAACTGGGGGGCATGGTCGAGGACCGCTTTCCCGGCGTGAAGTCCGGCGAAGGGCCGACCCTGTTGCTGCAGCTCTACGCCCTGATCGTCGGTCTCTGGCAACTGGCGGAACCACCAAAGTCGGCGCGCGCCATTCTGGAGCGCCCGGAATTCAGCAATCTGAAGCCGGATTTCGAGCATGCGCTGACCGGTGGAATGACAGCCATTCTCAGCGGCGCACTTGATAACTGACCCTGGGTCATTTATACCCTGAACCATGTCAGGGGGACTCTTGGACCCTGCCGGATCAGGAGGCTGCGCATGATCGACTTCGTTCTCAACGGCGAAACGGTTTCCGTTGACGTGGAACCGGATACACCCCTGCTCTGGGTCATTCGCGATACCCTGGGGAAGACCGGCACGAAGTTTGGATGCGGCGTCGCTGCCTGTGGTGCCTGCACCGTGCATGTGGACGGGGTGGCAACGCGGACCTGCGTCCTGCCGGTGGAGGCCGTGGCAGGTGCAAGTGTCACGACGATCGAAGGCATCGCGGCGGGTGAAACCCGTCACCGGGTGCAGCTGGCCTGGATCGACGAACAGGTACCGCAATGCGGCTATTGCCAGTCGGGCATGATCATGGCCGTGACCGCGTTGCTGGCCGGGAACCCGTCCCCCACCGACGCCGACATCGACGATGCCGTCACCAATATCTGCCGCTGTGGCACCTACAGCCGCATTCGCAGCGCGATCCATCGCGCCGCACGCGCCTGAGGGAGGGCAGCATGGCACGCAAGACGAAGAATGCTGAAGGCAAGCCGAAGAGCCGCGCCCGCCGTCGTTTCCTGATCGGCAGCACGGTCGCGGCGGGTGGCCTGTTCGTTGGCTGGCAGTTGCTGGGCGGCAGCGCCCCCGGCGATCCCGCCACCCTGCTGGAACCCGGTGCCGACGAGGCCGCGCTGAACGCCTGGGTGAAGATTGCCCGCGACGGAACGGTCACCATTGCCGTCCCGCGCAGCGAGATGGGCCAGGGCATCCATACCGCCCTGCCGATGATCCTGGCGGAGGAACTGGACGCCGATTTCGACCGGGTCGAGGTGATCGACGCGAAGGTCGACCGGATCTACGTCAATGACGTCATGCTGCCGGAGGGCTTTCCCTTCGGCCCGCACGACGAGAGTTTCATTGCCCGGCAGGCGCGCGCCACCGGGCGCTGGCTGTCCGGCGTGATCGCAGTGCAGGCCACCGGCGGTTCGACCAGTGTGCGTGCCGGATGGCAGCCGATGCGGGAAGCGGGCGCAATGGCGCGGGAGATGCTGAAACAGGCGGCGGCAACGCGCCTCGGCACCTCTGTGGACGGTCTGAAGACCGAACGCGGGGAGGTCGTGGATCCGGCGTCGGGCAAGCGCATCGGCTATGGCGAGCTTGCTGCCGACGCGGCCAATGTGAAGCTGGATGCGGTTCCGCCCCTGCGTGACCCGTCGCAGTTCCGCATCATCGGCCAGCCGAAGCAGCGGCTGGACATTCCGGCCAAGGTCGATGGCACCGCGACCTTCGGCATCGACGTCCGTCTGCCGGACATGCTGTTCGCGGCGGTGAAGCATCCGCCTGTTGTCGGCGCGAGCGTGAAGCGGTTTGACCCGGCGCAGGTGCAGCGCATGCCCGGCGTCGTGAAGACGGTCGCCGTTCCCGGCGGCATTGCCGTCATCGCCGACAGCACCTGGCGTGCGAAGCAGGCCCTCGACGCCCTGGATGTCGAGTACGAAGCGGGCGAGACACCTGATTTCTCCACTGAAGCGCTGTTTGCCGACTATGAGGCCGCGCTTTCCGAAGATGGCTTCGGCTATCAGGATGACGGCGAAGCGGTCGAGATGCTGGAGGCTGCGGGCGGCAGCGTGCTGGAAATGACCTACCGCACGCCCTTCCTGGCCCATGCCCCGATGGAACCGATGAACTGCACCGCGCGGCTTGTCGGCGACAGGCTGGAGGTCTGGGCGCCAACCCAGGCACCTTCCGTCAGCCGCTGGATCGCTGCCGGGCAGGCCGACATGGACGAGGACAAGGTCACCATCAACGTGACCTATCTGGGTGGCGGTTTCGGGCGTCGTGGCGAGCCGGACTTCATCCGCCAGGCCGTGGCCTGCGCCATGACCGTGCCCGGACGCGGCGTGCAGGTGGTCTGGTCGCGGGAGGAAGATATCCGCCAGGACACCTACCGCCCGGCAACCCTGGCGCATTTCCGTGTCGCTACCGACAGCGAAGGCTACCCGACGGCCTGGGCCAACAAGCTGGTCGGCCCCTCCATCTCCGGTCAGGCGACCGTGCGCTACATCACCTTCGGCTCCGATGCCGGTCCCGACCGGACCACGGTCGATGGCGCTGCATGGCTGCCCTATGCCATTCCCAACATGCGGGTGGAGCACATCCTGTCGCGGGTGCCGGTACGGATCGGCTTCTGGCGCTCCGTCGGCCATTCCCAGAATGCCTTCTATTCGGAGGCCGTGATTGACGAACTGGCCCATGCCGCAAGCAAGGACCCCTACGCCTATCGCATGCACCTGCTGGCCGACAGTCCGCGGTATGCCAGGGTGCTGGAGACCGTCGCACGGATGGCCGACTGGGATGCGGGCGCACCGGCAGGCCGCGCGCGGGGCATCGCCCTGCACGAGAGCTTCGGCAGCATCGTCGCCCAGGTGGCGGAGGTCTCGCTGGACGGCAGTGAACCCCGGGTTCACCGGGTCTGGTGCGCGGTCGATGCGGGCATCGTCATCAACCCCGACACCATCGTCGCCCAGATGCAGGGCGGCATCGTCTACGGCCTGACTGCGGCACTGTACGGGGAGATCACCTTCGCGAACGGCGAACCGCAGCAGTCCAACTTCCCGGACTACGAGATGATCCGCCTGTCCACCATGCCGACCATCGAGACGGAGATCATTGCCTCGACGGAAGCGCCGGGCGGTGCCGGCGAACCCGGCACGCCGCCCATTGCGCCCGCCGTCACCAATGCCCTGTTCGCCCTGACCGGCCAGCGTGTCCGCGACCTGCCCCTGTCCCGCCACGACTGGACCACGACGGGAAGCTGAGGCGGTGCGTCAGCCGTCCCCGTCCTCGGGGCCGAACCGGAACCGGAAGTCGCAGTGGCTGGCCCCTGACAGGATGGTCTGCGTGCGGGTCAGTTCGGCGTTCGGATTGAACCCCTCCATCAGCGCATAGTCGCGGTTGCACGACAGGATCGCGCCCAGTTCCGGGATGCCGAGCGCGCGGTACATCTCCGCATAGCGGCAGCGGGTGACGTTGAAGTCCAGTTTCGTGTCGGACTGGTCCAGCACATCGATCTCCAGCGCCCCGTCCTGCCGCCAGTACTTCATCGAGTCCATGAAGGTCGCGGAATCATTGCCACCCATGGCTTCCGCCAGTTCGCCCCCCTGTTCCTGCGCGATCTTCACGATGGTGTCGCGCACGATGGACAGCACTTCCTCCCGCCCGAAGGCATCAGCCAGCGCCTCCACCACCGGCGCGACGACCCGCGCCTCCGTCTCCCGCCGGGCCAGCACCCCGATACGCTGTGTCAGCGTATCGGGCATTTCCTTCGTGGTGTCCCCGTCGCTCATCGATCCCTCCC
>CAXBNO010000059.1:0-10677 GCA_963976775.1 uncultured Kordiimonadales bacterium | reverse complement strand
GCGGTTCGAGACCGCCTTCCGCGAAGGCGATCAGCCCCCCGAAGCGATGGCCCGGCAGATTCAGGAAATCATGGAGCGCTACGGAAAATGAGATATGCCCTGCTGTTCGCGGTCGTCCTTGCCCTATCGCCGCTATCCGCAATGGCCGGGGACGCGGTCCGGATTATTGACCCCTGGGCCCGTGCCAGCATTCTCGCCTCCCGTCCCGGCGTTGCCTATCTGACCATGGAGAGCACCCGCGACGACCGTCTGCTGACGGTTGAAAGCCCGGTCGCCGCCCGGGTAATGATCCATGCCGTCACGAACAGGGACGGCGTCAATCGGATGGTTCATCTCGACGCGCTGGACTTGCCGGCCGGCGAGCCGGTTGTGCTCGCGCCGGGTGGCACGCATCTGATGCTGATGGGCCTGAAGGCGCGGCTTTCCGAAGGGGCCCGGTTCCCTGTCACCCTGGGATTCGAACGCGCCGGCGTGGTGACCGTCACTGTTCCCGTGCTCGGCATCGGAGCCAGGCGTGCGACGGGGGATCGCCAATGAACGGTCTCCTGGTTCTCGGACTTCTGCTGGCAGCCATGCCTGCCTTCGCCCATCACCCGGGTGAACGATTGGACGAAGTGATGGCGGAGAAAGAGCCGGCATTCGAACCGACGGACCTCCGATCGATTCCGGATCTGGAGCTGACCGGTGAACCGGGCTCGATGCCCGACCTTCGTGACCAGCAGGAGCGCATCGTTGTTCTGAGCTTCGTGCCGCGTGACTGCGGGACGCCCTGTACGGAGCAACAGGACATCCTCGCCTCCGTGCAGGCGCAGGTGAACATCACGCCCATGAAGCAGATCGTGACGTTCCTGACGGTCCGTGACCGCGACGTCTCCGGCGGTCCGCCATGGGACCATGCCAACTGGCGATCTGCGGCACCGACCGACGAAACGGTCGCCGAAAGCGCCCGCCGTCTTGCCGCGCTGAGCGGTCGGAGTTCGTCGTTGCCACTCGTCCACGTCATCGACAGGGGAAGTCGGCATGCCGGTCTGTTTCACGGAAGCGGCTTCCGGCAGATCAATCTCGTCCTCTACATCAACGGTCTGACCAACGCGGCCCCGCGTGTCGGTACGTCGGAAGCCGACAGCCGGTGGGGCAGGTTCATCGGGTTGTTCAAATGAGCGGTCCCCGGACAGAGGGCGGGCATGTTCCTGCCAGCGCACTCACATGGCTGACAACCCTGAGACGCTACATGGGGTTCGTGGCCGCCGCGAACCTGATCTGGGAGTTCGCGCACATGCCGCTCTATTCGCTGTGGGAAACAGGTTCGGCGGGGGAGATCATCTTCGCGGCCGTTCATTGTACCGGTGGCGACATCCTCATCGCGCTCAGCGCCATCATGCTGTCCCTGTTTCTCTTCGGCAACGGCACATGGCCTGCGGAACGCAGGGTTCCCGTCGTTGCCGGTGCTGTCGCCTGCGGGCTCGCCTACACGATCTTCAGCGAGTGGCTGAACATCGAGGTGCGGGAAGCCTGGGCCTATCGTGAACTGATGCCGGTGATCCCCTTGCTTGACGCGGGCCTGAGCCCTGTCCTGCAATGGATCATCGTCCCGCTTGCCGGCTTCTGGTGGGCGTTCCGCTTCAATCCGATCCCTGCTCGCGGAGACGCAAGCGCATGACCGCAGAACTCAGTCTTGTCGGCCTGGCCCTGACCTTCCTGGCCGGAGCGATCTCGTTCCTTTCGCCCTGCGTTCTGCCGCTTGTCCCAGGCTACGTCTCCTACATCGCCGGCGGCACGGCCCGGACTGCCGACTCGCCCGGGCATCGACGTTCTCCGTACGCTGCCGTGGCGCTCAGCCTTTTCTTTGTACTGGGGTTTTCGACCGTCTTCATCATCCTGGGTGCCAGTGCAACGGCATTGGGTCAACTGATGCTCGGCTATCGCTACGAGTTGAACATCATTGGCGGAACGGTTGTCATCATCTTCGGACTTTTCATGCTGGGCTTCGCCCGTGTCGGCCTGATGCAGCGGGATCTGCGTTTTCACCTATCGATTCCCGGTGGCCGCCCGGTCGCTGCCTATGTCCTCGGTCTCGCATTCGCCTTCGGCTGGACGCCTTGCATCGGGCCGATTCTGGGCGCCATCCTGACGACAACCGCGGCGTCCGCAACCGTCTCCGAGGGCACTGCCCTACTGGCCGTCTACTCGGCCGGGCTTGGTGTGCCGTTTCTCCTCGCTGCGGCATTCACCGAGCGACTGGCGCAAAGCCTGCGATCCATCGGCCACCTGGGCCGGCGTCTGCATCAGGCCGCCGGGATCATCCTGATCGTGATGGGTGTTGCGATGATCACCGACTATCTCTCTGCCTTCGCATTCTGGCTGCTCGACACCTTTCCGGTCCTGGGCCAGATCGGATAGCGCGGCCCTGTCGCGGGAGACCTGGCGCTCGAACCAGTTGCGAGAGTGGCCGGAAACTGCCCAGTCCAGCAATCGCGGGGCCGGTTCAGTGATCGATCCGGCATGATAATTCCGTCAGGGCATCCAGGACCGGGCATTCCGGGATATTGTCGCCTGAGCACCTGGCAGAAGTGTCCGCCAGGACCTGCTCGATGCGTTTGAGGTCGGCGATCTTCTCACGCACATCGGCGAGATGCCGTTCGGTGCGCTCCTTCACCTCGGCGCAGGTTTGCGTACCACCATCGACGAGCGCGAGCATCGGCGCTGTCCTGGCATCGTCGTGCTGAATTGCGCCGTTCGCCCTGCTCACGCTTGGCGTCTCCGGGGCGTGGATCGGCAATCTGACGGCGCTGGAGCCCAACAAGCCGTACTTCGCCGCAGTCGCCCTCTTCTTCATCGAGCTCGGCTTCCATCAGGTGTATTTGAAGCCAAAGAAGGCGTGCGCAGACGACAGCTACTGCGCCCGACCGCAGTCCTCAATCATCACCCAAACGCTGCGACACCTCCGCAACCGAATAGCCCCGCTCGGTGATCTGCGCCACCGCGTCCCGCTTGAACTATTCACTGAAATTGCTTTTGCCCATCATGGCCTCCTTGTCTCAAAATCAGGGAAAAAGGCGTCCATGAATCTAGGGGCTATTCAGGTGGCAGAAGCAGCTTTGGACCAGGATGGGCGCACGCCAGCGAGGCAGGACCGGTCGGGTCTAACCGCCCGACCCGTCAGGCCAGTTGAACACAAAGCGCAGAATGATCCGTCAGCGCGGGCCGGGTCGAGTGATCGTATCGGCAGTCCGCCACCTGTCCGACAAGGTCATCCGAGACAAGGGCATGATCCAGGCGAAAGCCATTGCCAGCCGGGGACAACCAGGTGAATTCGCGCGCGCCCTGACCATGTTGCCGCCGCCAAGCGTCACTCCACCCTTTCGTCTGGAGGTCGGCGAATTCATCAGCGGCAGTGAAGGTCGCGCCCTGCTCGTCAAGCCGATGCAGACCGGTATTGAAATCGCCGATCAGGATTGTCGAACGCGGCTCGGTATCCTTCAGGAACCGATAGAGCGGCAGCTTGTTCTTGCCCAGCGCCATGTATACGGCCCAGACCTGCAGGCTGCCGAAGCGCGCACCGACGAGGCGATGAGCATTTCCATCAGGAAGACGGAATCCGACCGGGTCAAAGGGCATCCGGCTGGCGATCATGACGGCGTTCCTTCGGTCCTCTTCGACAGACCAGTGCTGATGCCTGTAGCCTGCACTCTCCAGCCCTTCGGTCAGTGCGCAGCCACTCTTCCCGGTCCGGAACTCGGTGATGGCCAGCACCTCCGCTTCCGTGCCCGAAAGATAGTCGAGCAATGGACCGATCCGCTGCCCCCCGCCATGACGGATGTTCAGGGCCACGATGCTTGATGGGGTATCCTGCAACAGGTTGGTGCCAGTCATGCTTCGAGAGTCCCGTGCCACACAAGTTCGATGGTTCTTCGCAACGGCAGCACGAACAAGCCGTTGTATCAAGCCGACACGCTCGGCCAGCGTGAGACGACCCAAGGTCCGGTTCACGACTGAGCCCGGCGAACTCTGTCGAACGGTGCAAGGAGAGACTCGGTCGGAGTGATGATCACGACACGGTCGGGATGTGGTTGTCTGGCGTTGACACCTCAGGTCGGTCAGACTGGCCCTCATCGGACGAAACGGGGAGCGCGGCATCACATGACCGAACTCGGCGAACTGCGCGAAGTCAGCCTGCGCGAGGCATGGGATCATGAGGCGCACGGTTTCACGCCCAGGCTCTGCGATCACCTCGAACGTCTCGGCGAGACGATCGGGATCGAGCTGGAGTTCGTGAGCCGGGAAACCCGGGTCCAGCAGTTTGCGGCGGATATCTTGGCGCAGGACGTCAGGACCGGCAAGCCGGTGCTGATCGAGAACCAGCTGGAGAAGTCCGACCACCGGCACCTGGGCCAGATCCTGACCTACCTCTCCGGCCTCGGCGCGGAGACGGTGGTCTGGATCGCGGCGGATTTCGAGGACGCGCATCTCTCCGCCCTCAACTGGCTGAACGATCATACGGTCGAGCCGTTCGCGTTCCTTGCCGTCAGGGTCAAGGTCGTGCGCATCGGCGACAGCCTGCCGGCACCGCTGTTCGAGGTCATCGCACGCCCCAACGACTGGGACCGGCAGATCCAGGCCGTGGCTCCGCGCGGGGAAAGCGAGCTGGGTCAGTTCCGCCGCGCCTTCTGGAACCATGTCATCGAACGGGACCCGGTAAGCTGGGAGGGCGTCCCTCCTTCCGCCACGAGCAGCATGTGGTGGGGTGAGGACCATTGGGAGATCCAGATCATCCTCTTCATTGCCCGCGACAGCGTCGGTGTGTTCATTCGCGGCCCACGAGGCCAGAGCGACGACGAGACCGCGCGGCGCCTCGCACCGATAGCCGAGGAGATTGCCGAAGCCACAGGCGTCCCGATGCATTCCGACCAGAGCAAGCGTCTGTTCGCGTCCAGGCTGCACGCGGAAACGTCGGACCGACAGCAGTGGGATCGGCTTGCCGACTGGATCACGGAAACCGCCAACCGCTACTTCGCTGCACTGGAACAGATACTCGACGATGATTCCTCATGAGACAGGACAAGCACTTGCCTGGGCCACGGAAGGCGGAACATGACCCGGTATCAGGCAACCTGAAATACATCCATGAGTAGAATTTCCATTTTCCGAAGATGTCGAACTGCCTGATACCCAGCTGAGGACGCGAAATTTTTCCTTGAGCCGATATAGCAGGCGATCTCGAGATCGATTGCCCAATAAAATATTGATAATATTGAATTTTGTTTTTCCCCTGACGCCGCCGGGAAGCGGGAAATCGGCAAACCCGCTCAAGACACTCAATACGTGTGCCGATGCCAGACAAGAAGAGTATGCGTGCCATCATCCTGATACGCTCGTCACCGATGGCCAGGTTACCACCGTTGATCACCCGGATATCGCCCTCAGACGATGCCTGCGAGGCCATCAGGGCTGTCGCGGCTACCAGGGTAGCCAGCAGGGCGCATCTCACGGCCTGCCCCTCCCCTGATGCTCCTGATCGCCATGGCAATCAGCACGATCCCAGGCAGGTGACGACGCCGATCCCGAGCCAGTCCATGCAAGTCATATCCACGGGCGATTCCTTTTCGACGCGGCCTTGCCGACCAGAACAGGCCGGGAACGAGACTGTGCCAATAATGTGCCAGAAAAATGACATGTTCTGGCAATGTTCGGCATGCTGGGGCAGTTTGTGTCACTTTCAGTCACATTCACCAGACGCCATATCGCCCCAAAATATGGGAAAAATATCAATGATTTCAAAGGAGAATGGCGGAGAGGATGGGATTCGAACCCACGAGGGAGGATTAGTCCCCACTCCCTTAGCAGGGGAGCGCCTTAAGCCACTCGGCCACCTCTCCACCGCCGGGTATAGACGGGGCGTGGCGACCTGTACAAGGGGTTTTTCCCGGTGTGCCGGATGCGGGCCTGATTGCTGTCGGATTGCCGCAGGGACGGAGCCGTTTCATGCGGCCCCTGGCCCGGATCGCATCCTGTCCCGAGCAGCCCCCGGGGAGGCGGAGGTGTCAGGTGTAAGGTGTCATGTGTCAGTGGTCCGGGATCAGACGACGGACGACGTGCGGGGCAGCGGGGCGAAGCGACCGACGGTGGCTTCGATCCGGTCACGCACGGTCTGAACATTGAACGGCTTGACGATGTAGTTGCTGACGCCCGCTTCCCGCGCGGCCTGCACGTGCTCGACAGCGGTCACGCCGGTGACCATGATGAAGGGCAGTCGGCACAGCCTGGCATCGGCGCGCACTTCCTTCAGGAGTTGCAGGCCGGTCATCGGCTCCATGTTCCAGTCGCACAGGACAAGCGCATGGTCCCGGTCCCGCAGGCGACGCAGCGCGCGCGCACTATTGGGTTCACCGTCCACATCGCTGAACCCCAGTTCCTGAAGCAGATTGGTCAGCAGTCGTATGATGTCGCGATAGTCATCGACAATGAGCACGGGCTGGGATCGGTCGAAGGCCATATCGGGACAAACCTGACTGCCGGTTGTGTTTTCAGGCCGTCAGCTTGACCGGACCGTCTGAAGGTTTCGTGAATGTCCGGACCCGGGACCCGTCGCGACTGGCGGTCAGCCGCCCAGAAACCGCGACAGATAGGTGCGCGGTTCATCGCCTGCATGGCTTTCCTCGAACGCATCGACGGCGGCGTTGATGGCGGCGTCGATCGGCATGTCCTGCCAACTGCGGATCAGCCGCTTCTGCATCCGCACCGCATCGGGGGCCGACTGCATGATCGACTGCACCCAGGCCTCCACCTGCCCATCAAGCTGTCCGGCCGACACGACCTTCTGCACCAGGCCGCAGGCCATGGCCTCGGCGGCATCGATCATGTCCCCGGTCAGCAGGATCTCCGTCGCCTTGCCCCAGCCCATGAGGCGCGGCAGCAGCACTGCCTCGATGACACTGGGCATGCCGACCCGGACTTCCGGCATGCCGAACTTCGCCCCCTCCGTCGCGACGCGGAAGTCGCAGACCGCTGCGAGTTCCAGCCCCGCACCGAGGCAGAAGCCGTTGATGCGCCCGATCACCGGTACCGGAATGCGCCGGATCTCGTCGATGGCCAGGTGCAGGTTGGTGATGAAGGTCCGTGCGGTGTGCCGGTCGAGCTGCGCCATCTCCCGGATATCCGCACCGCCGACGAAAGCCTTGCCGGTCGCTGTCAGCACGACGGCCCGCAGGCTGTCATCCCGGGCCAGATCGTAGGCCGCCGCCTGCAGTTCGCGGTTCATGGCTGTCGACATGGCGTTCAGCTTGGTCGGCCTGTTGAGCGTGATCGTGGCGATCGTGCCCCCGTCCCGTTCATCGCGGGCAACGGTGATGAGTTCGTAACCTGTCATGCCTTCCGTTCTCTCCGAAACCGCAGCCACCGAAGCCAGCCGCCGCGCGCCCTGCCCTGGATCGTTCCACCGGATGATGGACCGATCTAGCCCGAAACGATATCCGCCCAGAAGTTCTCCACGCCCCGGTCAACCGCACGGTTGCCGAGCCTGCGCGCCCAGAACCGGGCACCGCCGAACTCGGAGCGCCACGACCAGAGCCTGCGGGTGGCGAAATGCAGGCTGTGTTCATAGGTGAAGCCGATGGCGCCGTGGGTCTGGTGACCGACGGTCGCCCCGACGCCTGCGGCTTCCGACGTGCGGGCCTTGGCGGCGGCGATCTGCCATTCCGGGTTCTGCCCCGCGTCCAGCGCGGCAAAGGGAGCCTCAGCGATCACGCCTGACGCCGCAGCTTCCCCGGCCATGCGGGAGAGTTCCTGCTGGATCGCCTGGAACTTGCCCAGGGGCTTGCCGAACTGCGTCCGCTCGTTGGCGTACTGCACGGTCTGGGTCAGCACCCTGTCCATGGCCCCGGCGATCTGCGCGGCACGGACCATCGCGCCATACTGCAGGATCACGTCCTGCGGCAAATCATTGGGCAGATGCGCCACGCGCACCGGTGCGCCGTCGAAGCTGACATCGTCACGCGGCTCCCGCGCCATGTTCTGGCTGGCGGAGATGTCACGGGCATCCGACAGGCGGACCTCTCCGACCATCACGTCGCCATCCTGCGCCGCAACGACCACCGCCGTTTCCGCCTTCGATGCCCAGGGCACGCGCGCCACCGAGCCCGAAAGCTTCGCCGAAGCGCCGTCGCCAGCGATGCTGAGACTGCCGTCGCTGCCATCGATGATCGTCGCCATGCCTTCCGGCACCTGCAATCCGGCCCGTTCGGCCAGCCAGGTCGCCAGGATGGTTTCGGCCAGCGGGACCGGCGCGGAATGGAACCCGGCGGCGGACAGCAGCACATGCGCATCGCGCCATTCACCGCCGACACCGCCGTTCTCCTCCGACACCAGCGGCCGGGTCAGGCCCTGGGCCTCGACTTCCGCCCAGATGCCGCCGTCGTCCCCGGTCCCGTCGAAACGGGTAAGCAGTTCGCGGGTCACGCGGTCACCGAACAGGCCGTTGACGCTGTCGGTCAGGATATTGCGAAGTTCACTCATCTGAGGCCGAGCCCCCGTGCAATGATGCCGCGCAGGATTTCGCGGGTGCCACCGCGCAGGCTGAAGGATGGTGCCTCCATGGTCAGGAAGGCGAGCACCTGCTGGAAGTTGTCGCCGCCCATCAGGGTCGGTTCCTCCTCCACCAGTCGGGCGGCGATCTCCGGGATCGACTGTTCGAACACACCGCCGACATCCTTGACCACGCTGGCCTCCAGCGACGGATTCTCGCCACGCTGCAGCTTGCCGGCGACCGACAGGGACATGCGGCGAAGCGTCAGGGCATGGGCCGACAGGCGCCCCACCTCCTCCACCATTGCCGGATCACGGCTCTGCGCCGCGACACCGAGCAGTTCAAGGATCAGCTGGATGCAGCTCAGGTAACGCTCCGGGCCGCTGCGCTCGAACGCCAGTTCCGCCACCACCTGGTTCCAGCCGCCGCCGGGCTTGCCCACCAGGCGCTCATCCGGCACGAAGACGTCGTCGAAGACGCACTGGTTGAAGTGATGGTTGCCCGCCAGGTTGATGATCGGGCTGACGGTCAGCCCCGGCGACTTCATGTCGACGATGAACTGGCTCAGGCCGCCATGCTTGTCCTCCGCATCCGTGCGGAACAGGGCAATCATGTAGTGGGCGAGATGGGCGCTGGAGGTCCAGACCTTGGTGCCGTTGACCTTCCAGCCACCGTCGACCTTCTCCGCCTTCGTGCGCGTGGCGGCGAGGTCGGAGCCGGAATCCGGTTCGGACATGCCGATGCAGAAGCAGGCATTGCCGCTGATGATCTGCGGCAGGAAGAACTTCCGCTGCTCCTCGGTACCGAAGCGCAACAGCAGCGGGCCGCTCTGGCGGTCGGCGACCCAATGGGCCTGCACCGGCGCGCCTGCCGCCAGCATTTCCTCCATCACCACATAGCGTTCGAAGAAGGTGCGACCGCCGCCGCCATACTCCGTAGGCCAGGTCATGCCGAGCCAGCCCTGCTCGCCCACCTTGCGGCTGAAGTCCTGATCGTGGCCCATCCAGTTCCAGGCCCGGTCCACGGGGCGCTTGTCCTTCAGCGCCTCGGTCAGAAAGGCCCGTACCTCGGGCCGCAAGGCCTCGGCTTCCGGCGGCAATGTGGCCGGTTCGAAATTGAAGAAACCCATCGTCACGCTCCCCGTTGTCTGGGCTGAACCTAGCAGTCACCCGCTTACGGTCAATTGCCACAATCGGATGACAGGCATGACCCGCCGTGGCCGTCGCATGTTGCACCGGCAGGCCGAAAACCATAGCGTCCGGAAAACAGCCTGTCCGTGACGGGCATGAGCCCTGGGGGAGCGTATCACATGGCCACGAACCACAGGACGGGCGGGCAACTGCTGGTCGACAGCCTGGCAAGACACGGGGCCGATCTGGCGTTCTGCGTCCCCGGCGAAAGCTATCTCGCCGCGCTTGATGCCCTCTACGACCAGCCTTCCATCAGGCTGATCACCTGTCGCCAGGAAGGCGGCGCGGCGATGATGGCGGAGGCCTATGCCAAGCTGACCGGGCGTCCCGGAATCTGTTTCGTCACCCGTGGCCCGGGCGCCACCAATGCCTCCCCCGGTCTGCACATCGCGTTCCAGGACTCGTCGCCGATGATCCTGTTCATCGGTCAGGTGGCGCGCGAGCAGGTGGACCGGGAAGCGTTTCAGGAAATCGACTACCGTCGGATGTTCGAACAGCTTACCAAATGGACCGGCCAGATCGAGGATGCGGCCCGCGTGCCGGAGTATGTCAGCCGCGCCTTTCACACTGCCACAGCCGGTCGCCCGGGTCCGGTGGCCATTGCCCTGCCGGAAGACATGCTGCGTGACGCGGTGGAGGCGGCAGTCGGCACCCCGTGGCGCACCCCGGAGATCGCCCCGACGCCGGAGGACATGAAACGGTTCGAGGAGATGCTGGCGGGGTCGGAACGGCCAGTGATGATCGTCGGCGGGTCGCGCTGGTCGCAGGACACGGCGGACCGGCTGGCTGCCTTCTGCGCCGCCAACGACATGCCGGTCTGCACCTCCTTCCGCTGTCAGGACTTCATCGACAATACGGCACCGGCCTACATGGGTGTCTCCGGCATCGGACCCGATCCGGAACTGGTGCGCCGCATCACCACCGCCGACCTGGTGATCTGTGTCGGCGCGCGGCTGGGGGAGATGA
>CAXBNO010000058.1:0-10685 GCA_963976775.1 uncultured Kordiimonadales bacterium | reverse complement strand
GCCGGTACGGACGAGTCACCGGGCGAAGTGTTCCTGTACCAGGGCCGGTCGTACAAGTCCTATCGCGGCATGGGCTCGCTCGGTGCCATGGCGCGTGGTTCCGCCGACCGTTACTTCCAGGAAGACGTGAAGAACGAACTGAAGCTGGTACCGGAAGGGGTCGAGGGGCGCATCGGCTACAAGGGCGCGGTCAGCCAGGTGGTGCACCAGCTCGTCGGCGGGCTGCGGGCCGCCATGGGCTATACCGGTTGCGGTGACATCCCCACCATGCACCAGGACTGCGAGTTCCTGCGCATCACCAACGCGGGTCTGCGGGAGAGCCATGTCCATGACGTGGAAATCAGCCGGGAGGCTCCGAACTATGGCGGCGGACACTGATCGCAACGGCACCGGCACGTGACCCCCGCCGCCCGACTTCAGGCCGCCATCGAACTGCTTGACCGGATCGGGGCCGAGGCTCCCGCCGCCGACTGGATCATGCGCGATTATTTCCGGAAGCGCCGTTATGCGGGCTCAGGCGACCGCCGCGCGGTTGGCCAGATCGTGTTCACGGTGCTGCGCCAGCGCGGGTTGATTGACTGGCGACTGGAGCAGACGAAACTTCCGACTGACAATCGGTTACGGGCATTTCTTTCCCTGTTGCTTGAAAATGGTGCCACCGCGCTGCCCGGTGATAACACGGCTCATGGGCCGGTTCCGCCGACAGCGGATGAAGCGGCGGCTCTGGATCTGGCGCAGGCTCTCGATACCGCAGAAGCACCCCTGCCCGACCGTGCCGGTTTCCCTGCGCATCTGCTGGCCGACCTGACGGAAACCTACGGCGAGGGCGTGGAGCAGGAACTGCTGGCGCAGCTTCAGGACGTCGCTGCCGTCGATATCCGGGTGAACAGCCAGAAGTCCGACCGGGACAGGGTGCTTGCGCGCCTGGAAGCCGATGGCATCGGTGCCGCCGCGTCGGGCTGGACCGGAACGGCGGTCCGTCTGGCAGGGCGACCGAACCTGAATGCGCATCCGTTGCTGAGCGACGGCACCATCGAGATTCAGGATGCGGGCAGTCAGCTTGTCTCCGCGCTGGTCGGGGTGGAACCGGGCCAGCAGGTTGCCGACTTCTGTGCCGGGGCCGGGGGCAAGACCCTGGCGATGGGCGCGCGCATGGAAAACCGTGGCGAACTGCACGCGCTGGACGTGGACGTGCGCCGGCTGGAGCGGCTGCGGGCCAGGGCAACCCGTGCCGGACTGCGCAATGTACAGAGCCGGCGGATCGACCCGGAGGGGGACCTGCCGCAGGAACTGATTGGACGCATGGACCGTGTTCTCGTCGATGCGCCGTGCTCCGGCAGTGGCACCTGGCGTCGTCAGCCGGAGCAGCGCTGGCGTCTGGACCCGACGCGACTGGAGCAGCATCAGGTGCGCCAGATACAGATTGCCGGGCGTGCCGCCACGTTGCTGCAGCCGGGCGGGCTGCTGATCTATGTCACCTGTTCCATCCTGCGTGCCGAGAATGAGATCGTGATCACAGAACTGATGCGGCAGCTTCCGCATCTTGTTCGCATCGATTGCCAGGATATGGCCGCAAAGGCTGGAGTATCGCTGCCTGACGGTGCCGTGACAGAGGCTGGAGAGTTGCGGCTGTCACCGTATTGTCACGGGGTGGACGGCTTTTTTGCGGCTGTGCTGCGCAGTGATATCCGGTAGTGTCTGCACCAGCCCGGTCACGATCAAACCACGTGAAGGAGTTTAATGATGTCGAAGTTTACGCGCGGCGTTGCGGTGGCCCTCACCATGGGTGCGCTTGCCCTGACACCGGTTGCGGTTTCGGCCATGGGATCAAGTTCCAGCGACGATTCCTCTTCCAGCAGCAAGGCCAAGCCTTCCGATGCCGCCTATGACCGCGGTGTCGCCGCTGTGGAGGCCCAGAACTGGAAGACGGCGATCACCAACCTGGAGTTGGCTACGGCCAAGGATCCGGGGAACGCGGACGCCTTCAACTATCTCGGCTATGCCTATCGCAAGAGCGGCAATTACCTCGACGCCCTCTCGACCTACCGCAAGGCCCTGGAGATTGATCCGGAGCACAAGGGTGCGCACGAGTATATCGGTCAGGCCTATCTGGAGATCGGCAACCTGGGCGAGGCAGAGAAGCATCTCTCCGCGCTCGATTCGATCTGCACCTTCGGCTGCGCCGAATATACCTCGCTGAAGAATGCGGTGGCCCGGGTAAAGGGTTCCTGAAACCACGGTTTTTCCGTGACCTCTCTGCCTGCTGGACAAGTCATGGCCATCCGCGTATCGGGTGGCCATGACTGACAGCGTTCTGATCGTCGATTTCGGCTCCCAGGTAACCCAGCTGATCGCACGGCGTGTGCGAGAGGCCGGGGTATTCTGCGAGATCGTGCCTTTCGACAAGACCACCGAAGGGCTGGCGCGACTGCAGCCCAAGGGGATCATCCTTTCCGGCGGCCCCGCCTCCGTTACCTTTGACCACACGCCGCGTGCGCCCCAGGCCGTCTTCGACGCCGGTCTGCCGATCCTGGGCATCTGCTATGGCCAGCAGACGCTGGCACAGCAGCTCGGTGGCGGTGTCTCGCCCAGCGAGGAAAAGGAATTCGGCCGCGCCGATATCGAGGTCGTGGACGGTTGCGCCCTGTTCGATGGTGTCTGGTCCACGGGCCACAAGTATCGCGTCTGGATGAGCCATGGTGACCATGTCACCAGGCTGCCACCGGGTTTCCGTGTGGTCGCGAGTTCCGTCAATGCCCCCATCGCCGCCATCGCCAACGAGGCGCGGCAGATCTTCGGGTTGCAGTTCCATCCGGAGGTGGCCCATACGCCGGACGGCGCGCGGCTGCTGGCGAATTTCTGCCTTGGCGTCTGCAACTGTGCCGGCGACTGGACCATGGCCGCGTTCCGGGACGACTCCATCCGCCGCATTCGCGAGCAGGTGGGGGAGGGGCGCGTGATCTGCGGCTTGTCCGGCGGCGTGGACTCAGCCGTCACCGCCGTGCTGGTGCATCAGGCGATCGGGGAGCAGCTCACCTGCGTCTTCGTTGATACCGGTCTGATGCGGATGGGGGAGGCGGACGAAGTCGTCAGCCTGTTCCGCGACCACTACAACATCCCGCTGGTGCACAAGAACGCCGAGCCGATGTTCATGGGCGCGCTGGCCGGGGTCAGCGACCCGGAGACCAAGCGCAAGATCATCGGCAAGCTGTTCATCGATGTGTTCGAGGAAGAGGCGAAGGCCATAGGTGGTGCCGACTTCCTGGCCCAGGGCACGCTCTATCCCGATGTCATCGAGTCGGTCTCCTTCGCGGGCGGCCCCAGTGTCACCATCAAGTCTCACCACAATGTCGGTGGCCTGCCGGAGCGGATGAACATGTCGCTGGTGGAGCCCCTGCGCGAACTGTTCAAGGACGAGGTCCGCGCCCTTGGCCGTGAACTCGGCCTGCCGGAGATCTTCGTCGGTCGCCACCCGTTCCCCGGTCCCGGCCTTGCCATCCGGCTGCCCGGCGAGATCACCCGGGAAAAGGCCGATGCGATCTACCTCGACGAGATCCGCAAGGCCGGGTTCTATGACGACATCTGGCAGGCCTTCGCCGTGCTGCTGCCCGTCAAGACGGTCGGCGTGATGGGGGATGAGCGCACCTACGAGAGCGTCCTGGCGCTGCGCGCGGTCAATTCCACCGACGGCATGACCGCCGACTTCTACCCGTTCCCCCACGACTTTCTGGGCCGTGTCGCCACCCGGATCATCAACGAGGTCCGCGGCGTCAACCGCGTCGTCTACGACGTGACATCAAAGCCGCCGGGCACCATCGAGTGGGAGTGATGGACGAAGACATCGATAAATGGGAAGAAGACAATTGAAATCGAATTCAACGGCGTCTGATTCAGCTTTTTTATTGAAACACTGGTAAAATTTGCCCTGCTTTCTGTGTAATTTCTTGTTGGAAAGCGAGAAATCCAGGATATATATTTGTTATATGTATTTATTTTCGGATGCCAGAGTGAAATATTCGGTGATGTATCCTGTTCACGCGAACGTAATTGATTTTGATTTTCTTATCGGGGGCGCGTGAAAGAGATTTCACAGGATGATATCATCCCGTAGCCATAAGGCGCTTGGTTCAGGTGCATCGCTCCTGACGGGCCTCCGTAGTTGCCGATTGTGCTGGCGTGTGACGATCTGGGTCTTCCTGGCCATCCTGGCGGTAGAAGCGATCATCCTGTTTTTCTCTGTCGAGCGTTTCGAGCAGGATC
Organism: uncultured Kordiimonadales bacterium; assembly: GCA_963976775.1. GTDB lineage: Bacteria > Pseudomonadota > Alphaproteobacteria > Minwuiales > Minwuiaceae > Minwuia. Next base: position 6,425 of record CAXBNO010000058.1, on the reverse strand, counting down.
GCGTCTCGGAACTGGAGCGCGAAGCACTGGTCGTCGCACGCTCGGTCATCCGCCAATCCGAAATCCTTGCGTCTGATTCCTACGTTGAGCGAACCGGGCCCATCTTGCGTGACAACACTGTCCTGATGGGTATGCGTGTCTGGAATGAGTCGAAGGGAACGCTCGGTACGTTCGGGATTGAACCGCCACTTGGATGGCGTGATGCAGTTGAGACCAATTCGACGGTTCGCGCACGAAGTCCCGACGGGAAGTACCTGTTCATTCGATGGTCGCCAGCGAGGATGAAGGCCAGTGTCCATGTCGATGCAACGATCATTCTCACGGAAGTCGCCCCTCAGGTGCGTGCATTTGTGGTCCGCATCGCCGGACTGGTATTGATCATTTCGCTGGCGGTAACGGCTGTAACCATGTTCGTCCTTGAGCGCTTTGTCTTGAGACCGATCAGAGAATTGCATGGCGGCATTCGAGAATTGGCGACAGACCCCTTCGGTAAGGCAGGTGGTCAGCTTGTGAGCGGAGGCAACGACGAGCTCGGGGAGTTCGCAGTCGGCTTCAACAATCTCAGCGCCCAACTCAATGAAGCATTTTCGAGGATCGAATCCCAGAATCAGGAACTGATCGAAAAGGCGATGCTGGAACAGGAAAATCAGGCAAAACGCAATTTCATGGCGTATGAGTCATGAACTGCGAACCCCGCTCAACGCCATTTTGGGATTCTCGGAAATGATCCGCGATCAGCATCTCGGACCGATCTCACCTGACGTCTACATTTCATACGCGGCCGATATCCGAAAGAGTGGTGAACACCTGCTTCATCTGGTCGATCAATTGCTCAACATCGAACGGATTGACTCTGGCAGGATCGATCTGGAAATCGTACCGCTTGATCCAGAACCGCTTGTCCTTGAATGCTGGCGGTATGTTTCAACAGCTATCAGCAAGGGAATTTCATTTACTTATCGGTCAGAAGAAAGTGAATTGCTGGTTCATGCTGATAAGCTTGCATTGCGACAAATATTGATAAACCTGCTTTCAAATGCTGTGAAATTCTCTCCTGAAGGCGGCTGTATTATTGTATCTGTTGAAGCCGATTGTAATTGGAATGCGATAAGAATAAGTGATAATGGATCGGGAATTGACCCGTCGGTTCGAAAGAATTTGCTGGAACCATTTTCGACGACGAACAAGGATGCCTACACGACAGGTGACGGTGTCGGGCTTGGTTTGGCAATTACAAATGGTTTGCTGACAGCCCACCAGGGAAGGCTCCGGATGATTCCGAATGAACCAAACGGTACCGTGGCGGTTGCCGAATTCCCCAGACGTCAGGAGTGACCATGGTCAGACTCCCGCAGGACACGCGTTCAGAGCGGGAGATCTTTCGTTCAACAGTTGACGAACCATTGGATTGCGCGGCGCAGCTTGCTTGGCCTGTCCGTCAAATGGCCGTCAGCCTGAGAGCGCCGACGCGCTTCGAAGGCACTTCGCCATTTACATACGGTTTACCCTCGTCCCATACATTGGGTACAACAACAAACGAGTCGGGACAGGGCGAGACCATGGCGAGTGTCATTCCGAGAATGGATCTGGACGAGTTCACTGATGCCGAGCGCTGGCAGGCGGATGATCTGGTGCGCCGGTACGGGGACGGTGCCGAGAGCATCACCACCGAACGCATCATCGCCGCGCTGGACGAAGGTCAGATCGACCGCATCGTCTCCTCCGTCCGTGTGCGTCGCTGTGTGCGGGCCGTGATGCAGAAGGACCCCTACATGCGCCGACTGTCCGACAAGATCGCAGCGGCGGTGGAACAGGCCATGGAGCAGGGACGGGTGCAACTGGCCCAGCGCCTGCAACCCGCCTTCGCCGCCGCCCGTGACGCCGAGAAGCAGTTCGTCAGCGACCGCCGCCAGAAGGTTGCGAACTGACGATTGCCCGAAGTTTTTCCGGGTTCCGGACGCTGTAGACCCGACGGATCAGCCCCTCGGATACATCGACAGTCAGCATCTGGTCGAGTTCGCCGTTCAGATGGACCAGCAGGGCCGGTCGACCGTTCACCATCGAGGCGTGGAAATCCAGGCTGTCGCCCCGATCCATTGCCTTGCGCGTGACGCCCACCTGGAATCTGGCAATCCTGTCTGGTCCGAGGATCGGGCGGAGTGCCGAGATGCGGACGCCGCCACCGTCGGCATAGGCGATGGCATCGTCCGAGAGCAGCGCCGTCAGGCCTGCCACATCGCCACTCCCGACGGCAGTGACAAACCGTTGCAGCAGAGCCAGGTGCTGTTCGGTCGATGCGGGTTGCCGCGGCTGATCCTGTCGCACCGCCTTGCGGGCACGGCTGGCGAGCTGGCGACAGGCGGCCTCCGACCGTTGCAGGGTGCGCGCGATCTCGGGGAACGGTGTGTCGAAGACGTCGTGCAGCAGGAAGGCCGCCCGCTCTGCCGGTGACAGCCGCTCCAGCGTCAGCAGCAGAGCGAAGGAGAGGTCATCGGCCAGAGCCGTTGCGGCCTCCGGCGAAAGCTGGTCCGTATCGGTAACGGGTTCCGGCAGCCAGGGCCCGACATAGAGCTCACGTTGTATCCGCGCACTCTTCAGCCGATCCAGACACAGCCGCGTGGCAACGGTGGTCAGCCAGGCATCCGGTGTCCGCAGCGCCTGCGTGTCCGCGCCCTGCCAGCGCAGCCACGTGTCCTGCACGATATCCTCCGCGTCCGTGCGACTGCCCAGCATGCGATAGGCCAGTCCCAGCAGTCGTGGCCGTGCCGCCGAGAAAGTGGCTGACAGTGGGGGACTGCGGTCCATCCGGTCAGGCCGCTTTCCGGTGCATGTCGACCACACGCGACCCAAGCTGGATACGCTGGCAGGCCTGACCGAAGCCAAGCCCGGTCTTCACCATCGGGAAGATGCGTCCGATCTGCGTCGCGAACGTCAGATCGACGATGGCCTGGTCACCATGTGCGGCCCGCACGGCCTCCCGCGCGGCATCCAGTTCCCCAGTCCGCCCGACCAGCTCCGTGGCGAAACGGTACCCGAGTGCCGTCGCGCTGTTCATGCGTGCTTCAGCCCCGGTGAGAACCGCGTCGATCTGGTCGTCATCCATTCCGGCCTCCCGCGCCATGTCGGTCGTGATCTGCAGGCAGGGACCGCAATCCTCGTGCATCGCTCCAACCAGTTTCGCGGCACCGGCCGCATCGCGAGGTGCTGCTTCCCTGTGACGGGCCAGCGCCATCACCGGACGAAAGCCGAAGAAGCCGCGCGGGCTGACCTTCAGCAGGTATGCCAGGTATCTGACATCGTAGTCGTAGCGTCGGCCAAAGGCCCGCAGTGCCCGCCGGGCGAGGAAAGTGCGCATGTCCGATCTCCTGCATCGTTTCATCTGTGACACGGACATGACGAGCCAGACCTGCCGACCGTGACAGACGCGGTCAGATTTCCAGTCGATAGACGCGTTTCGCGGTGTCATGAAACAGGTCCTGGCGCTCCGCATCCGAATAGGCGGCACCGATCAGCTTGAAGGCGTTCCACAGCACGGCGTAGGAGACGGAGAGCTTGTCGACCGGGAAATTGCTCTCGAACATGCAGCGGTCGGGCCCGAAGCAGTCGATCGCATGGGCGTACCAGTCCCCCGTGGCCGCCACCAGTTCACGTGCGGTAGGCGGCTTGTCGCGGTGATGCCAGGCAAAGCCGTTGATCGCCATGTTGATGCCACCCAGCTTGGCCACGACGTTGGGACAGGTTGCTAACTCGGCGAAGTCGGCCTTCCAGGCCTCGAAGATCTCGTCGCGCCTGTGGGTATAGGGACCGATGCCGACAGGTCCGATGAAATGGTCGGCGATGATGGTGGTTTCAGGGAAGGCGCGTGCTAGAGCGGTGACTTCCCTGACCTGATGGTGATAGGCCCAGGCCTCGAACGTCAGTCCACGCGGGGCCAGGCAGGCGAAGCCTTCGCGGAAGGTCGGGTCACCCAGCATGCCGGGGAACGGATTGGTGTGGGAGTTGCGGACCTCGTCGCTGGGGTCGAAACCGGCAGCGTGGCGAATGCCGCGGAACCGCGCCGGGGCGGCGCGCTGATGCGCCTCCAGTACCTCGTCCACTGCCGCGCCCAGGTTCAGGTTGGCCAGACTGACGATCCCCGCACAGGCGCGGATCGGACCATAGTTGCCGGACGCGCTCATGGCCGCGACGCCATTGACGAACTCCGTCTCACCGACCGGTTTCAGGGCCTCCGGCCCGTCGGCGCGGTACATCACACCGCATTCGATGAACACGGTCGCGACGACGTTATGGCCGCTGCCGGTATCCGCCAGCAGTTCGTCGAACATGTAGCGGCTGCCCGGCAGGGCCTTGACCGCCGGTCGGTCCCAGAGGTGATGGTGCGGATCGATGATCGGCTGGCCGGGATCGATGATCTCTTCCTGAACCTGATCCAGCCATTCCTGATTGATTGCCATGCCTTCACCCTCCCCGATTGTCAGCATTCATCATTTCAGCAGTATCGGGATCATGCCATGCTCCGCGCGCCGATGCATTGTATCTGCAGCCCCCTTCCAACTGGAGCGCCGCTATGACCTATGGTCTTGGTCTGTATCTGAAGGACGGTATCGTGATGACGGCGGATACCCGCACCAACGCGGGTGTCGATCACGTTGCGACCGTACGCAAGCTGAACCTGTTCCAGCAGCCGGGACAGTCGATCATGGCTCTGGCCAGCGCCGGCAACCTGGCCACGACACAGGCTGTCGCCACGATCCTGGAACAGCGCACGCGCCAGCCCGGACACGCAACCAACCTGTTCGAGGCACCGACGATGTTCGATGCTGCCACCATGGTCGGCAACGTGCTGCGGGAAGTCATGACTGCCCATGCCAATCATGTGCAGGGATATGGCGACCCGAGCGCCAGCATGCTGTTCGGTGGCCAGATCAGTGGGGAGGGGCATTGCCTGTTCCTGATCTACTCGGCGGGCAACTTCATTCAGGCGACGTCCGATACCTGCTTCCTGCAGATCGGGGAACTGAAGTACGGCAAGCCGATCCTCGACCGGGCCTTCCGGTTCTCCACCACCAGCATGGCGGATGCGGTGAAACTCTCACTGCTGTCATTCGATGCCACGGTCAGATCGAACCTGTCGGTGGCGCCGCCGTTCGACATGATCTGTCATCGCGCAAATTCGCTGGAGCCGCTGGAGATCAGGCGCTTCGAGAAGAGTGACGCCTATTACTCCGACGTCCGGCGCAGCTACAGCCAGTCGCTGCGGGAGACCGTGAGCAACCTGCCGGTCATCGACTGGCCAGGCGTCATTCCCGGGGACGGCCAGTGAAGGGGACGTTCAGGCGGTGAATCGCCGGACATGGGTCACTGCCCCATAGCCGCCACGGGTGCGGGCAAAGACGGTTTCGACGGGCTCGCGGGTCACCATCATGTGGGTGGCGTTGGCATGGATCAGGTGGTCCGCGCCGTCCGCGATCATGCAATGGCCGGGGAAATACACCAGGTCGCCGTGCCGCAGATCGTGCATGTCGGCGGGTTTCCCCACGTCCCGGCCGAGTTCGTCACGCTGCATGTCCGAATCTCGCGGCGGCGTCCCGCCCAGCGCCTGCACCGCCACCTGGATCAGGCCGGAGCAATCGAGGCCCAGGCTGCTGCGGCCTCCCCAGAGATAGGGCGCGCCGAGGTTGCGCAGGGCCACGGCGACAATGTCTGCCTCCGGCGCGTCAATGGGTCGGATGTGGTTGGCCATGATGTGGCGACCATCCGCCAGTACCGCAAACCGGCCTTCGACGGCGACAATGCTGATGCGCGCGCCGAGCGTGACCCGCCCGACAGGCGGATCCTTTATCGTCGGGTTGCGGAACAGGTGGCTGAGTCTGGCGCTGACCAGGTGGGTCGGCGGGGCAGGTTCATCGAAGGAGAGGCCATCGAGCCTGACGTGGCCGACATAACCGTCAAGTCGTCCCTGGATCCAGGCCCAGCCATCGCGCTGTTCGTAGACGGCCACATCCTCCCCGAACAGCAGCTCGGATACCTGCATTACACCAGGTTCCGGTCGCGCCTGGATCGACAGGGTTTCCTGAACGACATGCGCAGTCACCGGTTCCACGAAACGCGCAGCCTTTACCTGGCCCCGAAGATACTCGGCGGCAAGGTCGTCGCGGTAGGGATGGCGGCGATGGTCAAGGGGGGTGGAGTCGCGCATGGCGGAGATTGTTCACTGCCAGGCGCCGCATCGCAAGTGCGGCGCCGTGGTCGGCGGGCAGGTGCCGTGACTCCCAGGCCGAACGCATTGCGCCGTTGCGTCGGGAGGGTTCCCGACGCGACGGCGCAAACCCGTCGGGAGTTCGTCGAAGGTGTCAGGCGGCAGGGCGCTGGGCGAGGCCTTCCATGATCGTGCGATTGATGTCGATCAGCGGCTCGATGCTCTC
>CAXBNO010000057.1:0-10693 GCA_963976775.1 uncultured Kordiimonadales bacterium | reverse complement strand
GCAGACGAGCTCGGGATCACCTTTGGTGAGCTGCTGGCCCAGGCCGATCTGCTGATCTATGGCACCACGCGGGCAACCAACGCCATCGTCACCAAGACGGTGGCCAAGACCGCCTTTGTCACCACGGAAGGATTCCCCGATATCCTGCTGCTGAAGGAAGGCGGCAAGTTCAATCCGCATGACTTCACCGAGGAATATCCGGACCCCTACATCCCGCGCCGCCACACGTTCGAGATGCCGGAGCGCATCGGCGCGCAGGGACAGGTGACGCCACCGCTCAACGAGGCACAGGCCCGCGCCACGCTGGAAACCATCCGGGACCGGGGATTCGAGGCAATTGCCGTCTGCCTGATCTGGTCCATCGCAAACCCGGAGCACGAACTTGCCATCGGCGCGATGATCCAGGAGATCATGCCCGACGTACCGTTCACGCTGTCGCATGAACTGATCCCCATCGTCCGCGAGTATCGCCGCGCCTCCGCCACCGCCATCGATGCCTCCCTGAAGCCGCTGATGCAGTCACACCTGCGCGGGCTGGAGCAGGACATGCGCGAGGCAGGCTATGCGGGGGAGATCCTGGTCAGCACCACGGCGGGTGGCTGCAACCATGTCGAGGCACTGGTGCAGAAGCCGATCTACACCATCGGCTCCGGCCCGGCGATGGCCCCGATCGCGGGCCTCACCTTCTCCCAGGCCGAAGCAATGGGCGACAATGTGATCGTCTGCGACACGGGTGGCACCACCTTCGATGTCGGGCTGGTACGTGACGGTCGCCTGACCTTCAGCCGCGATACCTGGCTGGGTGGCCTCTATACGGGCGACCTGCTGGGTGTTTCCTCGGTCGACATGCGCTCCATCGGTGCGGGCGGTGGCTCCATCGCCTGGGTCGACGAGGGCGGCCTGATGCGGGTCGGCCCGCAATCGGCAGGGGCCGATCCGGGTCCCGCCTGCTACGGCAACGGCGGCGAGGACCCGACGGTGTCGGATGCGGCGGTGGTGCTCGGTTACTTCGACCCGGACTACTTCCTGGGCGGTCGCATGACGCTCGACGTAGAGGCCGCACGGCGCGCCGTGAAACGGGTGGCGGACCAGGCCGGTTACACGGTCGAGGAAACGGCCTTCCGGATCATGGGCCTGGCCAGTGACCTGATGATGCGCGCCATCAGCGACATCACCATCAACGAAGGCTTCAATCCCCGCGAAAGCACCATCGTCGCGGGCGGCGGCGCGGCAGGGGTCAACATCATGACCATTGCCAGCGAACTCGGCTGCAACCGGGTGATCCTGCCCAAGGTCGCCTCCGCCCTGTCAGCGGCCGGCATGCAGTTTGCCGACATCGTGGCGGAGGAGGCGACGAGCCTCGTCACCCTGTCCAACCGCTTCGACATGGCCGCGGTCAATGCGACGCTGGAGGATCTGGAGGAACGGCTGGAGACCTTCCGGCGCACCCTGCCCGGCGGCGGTGACCACTACCGGCTGGAACATGTGGCGGAAGCACGATACCTGGCACAGGTCTGGGAACTGGATACGCCCATCGGAACCTCACGCTTCAACTCCCAGCAGGATCTGGACAACTTCGTCGAGGCCTTCCATCAGGTACATGAGCGGGTCTTCGCCGTGCGTGACGAAGGCAGCCCGGTGGAAGTGGTCACCTGGAAGGTCCGGCTGGTGGTGCGGATCTCGGAGCCGCCGGTCATCGCCGGGGCCATCGACAGCACCACGGAGGCGGGGAAGCCCACCATCAGCCGCCAGTGCTATTTCGGGGACGCTACCCCGGTGACCACCCCGATCTACAAGGCATCGGACATCGAACCCGGCAACCGCATCAGCGGCCCGGCGATCATCGAGGAGCCGACGACCACGCTTGTGGTCTATCCCGGCATGTCGGCAACCGTCAGCGCGGCCGGCAACTATCGTCTCGACGTGGCCTGAAAGGAGTCCCTCCCATGACTGAAGCGAAGAACGAGAAGTTTGATTCCTACATGACCGCGATCATCGCCAACCGCGTTGACGGCATCATCCGGGAAATGACCAATACCCTGCTGCGTGCCGCGCGATCCGCGGTGATCAACAGCGCGCGGGACTTCAGCTGTTCCATCTGCACCGGCGACAACAAGCTGCTGGCGGCGGCGGAGGGTCTGCCGATCCATATCTTCGGCAGCCACATGCAGTCCAAGGCCATGACCGACTTCAACGATGATATCCGGGAAGGTGACTGCTACCTGCACAATGACCCCTATTCGGGCAACACGCACGCCGCCGACCATACCTTCCTGGTGCCCGTGTTCTTCGAAGGGGAGCACCTGTTCACTGCGGTCGCCAAGGCACATCAGGCCGACATCGGCAATTCGCTGCCCACCACCTACATGGCCGGCGCCAAGGACCAGTACGAGGAAGGTGCCCTGATCTTCCCCGCCGTCCGCATTCAGCGTGATTACACCAACATCGAGGATGTGGTGCGCATGTGCCGCTCCCGCATCCGGGTGCCGGGGCAATGGTATGGCGATTATCTGGCCGGAATCGGCTCCGCACGGATTGGTGAACGCCGCCTGAAGGAGCTTTGCGAGAAGTACGGCAAGGACACCATCAAGGCCTTCATCCGCGACTGGTTCGACTATTCGGAGGAGCGGATGGCCCAGGCCATCGCCAAGCTGCCGAAGTCGACCCTGAAGAACTCCGGTGCGCATGATCCCTACGGCGACCTGCTGCCGGAAGGGATTCCGCTGAACGTGGAGGTCAGGATCGATCCGGACGACCGCATGATCGACGTGGACCTGACCGACAATATCGACAATGTCGATTGCGGCCTGAACGAGAGCGAGGCCTGCGCCTCCGCCTCCACCATCGCCGGTGTCTTCAACTCGCTGGATCCGACGGTGCCGCGCAACTCCGGTTCCTTCCGCCGTATACGGCTGCACCTGAAGGACGGGGCCATCGCCGGGCGTCCGAAGTTCCCGCACAGTTGCTCAGTCTCCACCACCAATGTCGCCGACCGGCTGATCAACATCGTGCAGTCCGCCTTCGCGGAGATCGGTGACGGCTGGGGACTGGCGGAGGGCGGTGTCGGCATGGGTGCCGGTTTCGCCGTGGTGTCGGGCAAGGACAACCGGGCAGATGGCGAGCCCTATGTGAACCAGTTGATCATCGCCAGTTCGGGCGGCCCCGCCAGCCCGGTGGCAGACGGCTGGATCACCTACGGCATCCCGGTCGTAGCCGGGCTGATGTACCGTGATTCCGTCGAGATCGATGAGTTGAAACATCCGTTGCAGTTCCAGTATCTGCGCATCGTCACCGGCAGCGGCGGGGCGGGACGGCTGCGCGGAGCACCGGCCATGGAAATCTCCTACGGCCCGACCGAACTGCCGATGGATGTGCTCTGGCCCTGTGACGGCACCGTCTATGCGCCGAAGGGTGTCCGGGGCGGGGATGCCGGCTCCGCCTGCCAGCACTTCAAGGTCAGCGCCAACGGGCTGGAGGAGGAACTGCCCAGCATCGTCGAGGTCCAGTTGAAGAAGGGTGAGCGGGTGCGGGGCAATCACTCCGGCGGTGGCGGCTACGGCAGCCCGCTCGACCGCGATCCGCGCAAGGTGCTGAAGGACGTGCTGGAACGCTACGAGACCCCGGACCGGGCACGCGATGTCTATGGCGTCGTGCTGACCGGTTCAGGCGACGAGGAGACGCTGGCGCTCGACGTTGCCGCCACCGAGAAGCTGCGGGCAGAACGCGCCGCCGCGTGACCGCAGCCCGGACAATCCAAGCCGCCCGGTACGGGCCGGGTCGCCTGCTGCATCTGCCATGAAGGTCGCGGTGTTCCAGTGTGATCTCGCAGGCGCCGATGCGGACGCGCGTCTTGCAAGGCTGCATCACGTGGCGCGACAGGCGCAGGCCGATCTGCTGCTCTGCCCGGAACTGTTCATGTCCGGCTATCACGTCGGCGACCGCATCCCGCAACTGGCTGAAAGCCGCGACGGTCCCTTCGCCAGACAGGTGGCGGAAATTGCAAGGACGACGGGGACGGCGGTCGCCTATGGCTACCCGGAAGCGGCTGACGGCCGGATCTACAACAGTGCGCTCTGCATCGGGCGGCATGGTGAGGCGCTGGCCAACCATCGGAAGCTTGTCATTCCGCCCGGACCCGAGGTCGGGCATTTCACAGCGGGCGACGGCCTGACCCTGTTCGACCTCGACGGTATCCGGATGGCCCTGCTGATCTGCTATGACATCGAGTTTCCGGAGGCTGCGCGTGCGGTTTCGGCGGCGGGCGCGGAAGTGATCCTTGCTCCCACCGCCCTCCCCGCGCAATGGTCGGTCGTTGCCGAGCGGGTGATACCGGCACGCGCTTTCGAGAACGGCACCCACATTGTCTATGCCAATCACGCCGGAACGGAAAATGGGCTCGAATATGCCGGATCAAGCGTGATTCTTGACCCGATAGGGGGTGATCAGGCCCGTGCAGGCGTAACGGACACTTTAATCACGGCAATTATCGATACCGATCAAGTCCACCACGCCCGCGCCAGACTGCCCTATCTGCAGGATGTGACAGCCTTGCGAGACCGGCTGCGGTGAGCCGGATCAGTTCTGGCGCAGCAACTGCTCCGCCCGGTCGAACCGTTCCGTCTCGATCAGCATGGCGACATAATCCGCCAGCAGCGAACGGTCGGTCGGGCGTTCCGCGACAAGCCCCTCGTAGACCGCAATCGCCGCCTCATCCGCGCCGATGGCACTGAGACCGGTCGCCTTCCTGCGCCGGGTCTCGAAGTCATTCTCCCCCTTCTCGGCAATACGTTTCAGCATCTCGCGATAGGCGGCGCGACCCTCCTGCGGGCGGTTCATGGCGGAGAGGGACTGGCCATAGTAGTACCAGGGCCGATGGTCGGCACGCCCCTCGGCATCGGCAACGCGGAAGTACCGGTCCAGGACATCGACAGCCTTCTCGGCGCGCCCGGCGAACGTGAAGCTGCGGCCCGCCTGCAGCAGCCGGTCAGGATCATCGCCGATGCGGTCCAGCAGCTTGTCCCAGGCCTGTACGGCCACGTCCGGACGTGCCGCCTGCTCCGCCCAGTCGGCCATCTGCAACAGGGGCCGGGTCTCGTCAGTCGATGGGACCAGGCGGCTGAGCAACCGCCCCACCTCATTGAAGCCACGTTCCGCGATCAGGGCGTTGACGTAGGGCGCCAGCACCGGATCGGCGCCCGACACCGGCGGCCTGGGCACCACCAGTGCTATGGTCCGCGCGGTGGCTCCGACGTCGTTCAGCAGTTGCAGCCAGGCAGCACGCTCCGTCCCGGTCACGGCGGAACCGGCCCGGCGGGAGAGCCATTCCAGTCCCCGTTCCGGCGGGCGCGGGCCCCAGAGAAACACAAGCTGCTGCACATCGGGCGAGTCCGGTCGTGCGTCCTGTGCCAGCAGGCTGAAGGCCTGCTCAGCCGCGGGTTTTGCGCCCAGATCAAGCAGGCGGAAGGCGGCATTGCGGCGATCCTGGTCATTCAGGCGCTTGTCGATGGATCGGCGCGTCACCCAGGTGATCAACTCATCCTGACGTCCGACGGTCGCCAGCGCCTCCTCGTAGACCGGAGGCCAGGGACCGGTCGGCTCCGCCCGTGCGACCTTCTCCAGGAACGGCAGGGCGCGGGCAGGCCCGGCAACCTCCAGCAATTCGTAGAGCAACAGATCGCGCCGGGCGGCGGGCAGGTTGGATTGCAGACGCCGGGCAATGACATCCGCGCGTTCCTTGTCTGCGTTCGCCAGACGCAGCGCCTGCACGTAGGCCTCATCCCACTTCGCCGGATCCGCCCTCGCGAGGTCGCGCAGGGCCGGCAGCGCCACATCCCCGAGTCCGGCATCCAGCAGAGCGAAGAGCAGTCCCTCCCGCGTGGCCGCGTCCATGGTGGGGTTGGCAAGTGCGGTTTCCGCAAAGCGGCGCAGGTCCGCCGGGTCACCGCCACGACCAAGGGCCGCGACGTAGGCACTGCGGACCTCCGCCGTCCCCGGCAGCAGTGCGCGCAGGATCGGCACGGCCTCCTCCGCCCGTCCGGCAGCGATCAGGGCCTGCCCCCAGACGAGCGCTGCCTCATTGCCCGGATAGAGCCTCTGCAGCTTCTCCGCTGCCGCGAACGCCAGGTCGGGTTTCTCCCCCTGCGCGGCGAGATAGTAGATGTCGGAGAGCACCTGACGGCCGGGCTGCGGCGTCGCCTTCAGCCAGGCAAGTACAGGTTCGGCCTTGCCCGCCTGAGTCTCCAGTCGCGCCCAGCCCTCCTGTATCTGCGGCGCGTCGCGCTGTTCCCGCAAGGCCCGCAGCAGCGGCAATCCCGCCTTCGCCTTGCCGAGTTCGAGGTAGAGGTTGGCGAGATTGGCAATGGCAAAGGGTGGTGTCGCGGGATCGCGCGCGACGGTTTCCAGCAGCGCCAGCGCGCGCGCATTTTCACCCAGGTCCGTCAGCGTTCGCGCGATGGAGAGGCGCGTTGCAAGTGGCGGGTTGTCGAGCGACAGGGCCTTCTCCACCCAGTCCCGCGCGCCCCTGTTGTCGCCACGTGCAACCGCGATGCGCGCCGCCATGGCAGGCCGCTTCGCCAGGAAGTCCGGGCCGGTTTCCGCCAGCAGCCAGTCGATCAGGGCAAAATCGCCCTGTTCCGCTGCATTCTCGGCCAGCGACGCAATCGTGTCTTCCGGCAGCAGGCGCGGATTCTGCCGCCGCGCCTCGGCAAAGGCGAGCAGCGGCTGGTCCAGTTCGATGGCCAGCGCCATCAGGTCGTCGGCAAGCAGCAAAGGCTGCGGTTCGCCTGCCGCGCGATCCTGCAGGAAGGCGAGCGCCTGCGGCTTCCGGCCCACGGCGGAAAGCGCGGCGACGTAGGCTTCCGCATCCTCCGGTGTGCCGGGCAGCAGGTCCTTCAGGATCGGCAGTGCATCCTCCGCCCGACCGCGCGCGATCAGGGCATTGGCATAGATCCGGCGCGTGCGCTCATCCTGCTCCAACTGGTACAGGCGCGTCGCGGCATCGAAGGCCAGGGGTTCCGCCCCGCTCTCCGCCGCCAGGAAATGAATGTCCTCCAGCAACTGCCGATCCGTGACGCGGGCGCTGGTCAGCCAGTCCTGCACCTTTCGCGGGTCACCGGCGCGGGTCTCCAGCCGCGCCCAACCGGCCTGAACCTGCGGCTCCGAACGCTGCCCCGCCAGGGACCGCATCAGCGGCAGGCCATCGCGGGCACGGTCCAGTTCCAGATAGAGTGCGGCCAGGGTGCCGATCGCCCATGCCGGCGTGTCGGGATCGCGGGCCAGACCTTCCAGCCGTTTCAGGGCACCCGCCTGATCACCCAGTTCAGCCTGCACCCGCGCCAGATCGATCCTGTCATTCAGGCGCAGGTCTGGCAGGGCACTGGCCCTGGCCAGCCATTCCGCGGCAGCCTTGCGGTCATTGCGCGCAATCGCAATGCGGGCGGCGGTGACAGGTCGCGCCTCCAGAAACGCCGGGCCGAGGGCGGACAGCATGCTGTCGATCAGTTCGAACCGGCCTTCCAGTGCGGCGGTCTCGGCCAGATAGGCGACAGTGTCCCCCGGCAGTCGGGTCGGGTCCTGGCGCTTCAGCTCGGCAAACGCCAGCGCTGACTGCCCCTGATCAATGGCCAGGGTGATCAGGTCGTCGGCCAACTGTGGCGGCAGGACCGTGTCTGCCCCGCGCGCCTGCAGGAAGGCCAGGGCATCCGCCTGGCGGTTGGTGGCGATCAGGGCCTCGATCCATGTCTCCGCATCCTCCGCATTGCCGGGCAACAGGACTTCCAGCACCGCAAGGGCCTGTCCTGCACGTCCGTTGGCCGTGAGCGCCTGACCATAGAGACGGCGGGATTCACGATCCGGGTGGTCACGAAACAGCCGCTCAGCCGCGAACAGGGCCGAGACCGGTGCCAGTCCCGGTGTGGAGAGCGCGACGATGTCCGTCAGCACATCACGATCGACCTGCCCCTGCTGCTGCAACCACGCGAGCAAGGCCTTGTCCTTGCCAGCCCTGGCGGCAATGCGGGCCCAGCCAGCTTCTGCCGCAGGCGACGGATTGGCACGCCGCAGACCATTGAAAGCGGACAGCCCGGCCTGCAGCCGCTCCGTGCTGATGTAGAGCTGCGTCAGGGAGCGGATCATCGGCGCGTTCAGGTCGGGACGTGCCGCGATCCGGTCCAGCAGCCGCGCGGCCTTCGGGTCCTCGCCCAGCTTCAGCCAGGCGCGCGCCAGGCGAAACTGCTCATGCGTCGGCAGTTCCACCTCTGCCGCTGCCCGCTGCACCTCGGCCAGCGCATCATCGCGTCGGCCAACGCCCAGCAGCAGCTCCGCCATCAGCGCCGGATGCGCGGCCCGGAACGGTGCCTGCAATTGCGCCAGCAGTTTCTGCGCCAGCGCCTGACGGCGGTATGCGACCGCAACATCGCCCAGGGCACGCAGGCGGAAATCGGTCAGCCCGGAGAGGTCGCGCCGCAGCGATACCTGTTCCAGCAGATCAATTTCCTGCCCCTGCAGGGCGAGGTCGATGAGAACCGGAAAGGCCAGGTCCGGCAGCTTGCCCTCCCTGTCCAGCGCCACGAGACGTTCGAGCGCCACGGTGGTGCGATCCAGGCCGTCCTGCATCCGCGCCCAGAACACCAGCAGTTGCGGCGAGAGATGCAGTTCCTCCTCGAACGCGCTCAGCAGGCGGATACCCAGGGCGTTCTGCTCGCGCTCGGCAGCCTCACGGATGATCGGCACGATGACCGCCCGATTGCCCTTGGCCTCCGCAAAGCGGGCGACGATGTCGGCGGCACGGTCTTCCTCCCCATAGGCACCGGCGATCATGGCGTAGAGCTTGACGGAGCGGACTTCGAACGATGTCGGGTTGCTGCGCCACATGCGCTCCAGAAACGCCAGGGCCTTCAGCGGCTTCTGATCCGCAGCGGCAAGCTCGGCGGCCTCGAGAAAGTCTGCCGGTCTGGCGTTGCCATCGTCGATCAGTTGCGCAAGACCCGCCTGCAACTTCCCGTACTCGCCCCGATAGCGATACAGATCGACGAGCTGTCGCTGTTCCTCCGGCTTGTGCTCTGCCGCAACGACCTCCGCCAGCGTTCGCACGAAGTCATCCTGACGCTGCGCAAACCTGTAGAACTCGGCCAGTTTCCGCTTTGCGCCAACGTCCTTCGGGCGCCGGGCGAGATAGGTTTCCATCACCCGAATCGCCTTGTCGATGTCGCCGTCATGCAGGGCAATATCGGCCAGCGAAGCCACGACAACGACGGACGTGTCGCCCGCATCCAGCCGTTCCTGCAACGTATCCCGCGCCAGATCCACCTTGTCCGACCGCAACTGCAGCAGCGCCACGTCCTTCTTGCTCGGGATCAGCAACAGGCTGAGTCCGACGCCCAGGACGACGACAACAACCAGCAGGACCAGGTTCAGGCGCACGGTGTCGTCAGCCTGCTTCCGCCGGGCGGATCACGATGCCGAGAGGCTCATAGGCATGGGTCGGCAGTTCCACGATCAGCAGTCCATCCGAGCCGACAGTCTGTTCGTCGCTGACGGTGGAACCGTCCGGCAGGGTTGCCTCCACCCGCCACTGGCCAGGCGTCATCCCGCGCCACTGCATCGAGCCATGGCCGAACCCCTGTCCCTTCATGCGCAGTGATGCGCCGTCGCGGGCGAGGTCCCAGAGATGCCAGCGCGCGTCCACAAGCGATGGAAGGTCGTTCCGCTGCGCCGGTTCCCCGCGCGCGACCAACCGGTATTCCGGCTCTGCAACCGCTTCATCCAGCGCGACATAGAGATTGCCCTGAAACCGGGTGTAGCCCAGAACCCCGACCGCCGACCGCATGTCGACGACCCGGTCGTCCGCATTGTCGTGACGGATCGTCTGCATCCGCCCGCGATCCAGTACCCGCCAGTGGTCAGGTCCCAGCACATCGAAGCGGGTGGTATAGAATCCTTCCCCGATCCGGGCGTAATGGGTCGCCGGGATGGGGGTAATGCGCTGGCTGCGCGCGAACTCGAGGTTCTTCAGCAGGGCCTGCAGCGCCGCCGGGCGCTCCGCTGAGTACATGTGGTAATAGACGTTGATCCCCTTCAGTCGGCGCGGGCTTTCGGTATTGCGCAACGTCAGGATCAGGTCCTGAAAGCCGAAATAGCGTCCGGACCACAGATCAGTGTAGGTGTTCTCGTTGCTGGTGACGGCAAAGATCTGCACCTGACCGCCGAAGGTCCGGCCCACGGGCGGAACATAGCTGACGGAGGGGAATTCCGGGTCGAAACGGGAGTCACCGCCGTTGATATTCAGCAACCCAGCCTCCCGCGAGGCCGCGATCATGCGTGGTGTCGGGGACGTGTTGCCTGACCAGAGGACGATCTCCGCCTTCTTTCCCGGTGGCGCGAACTGCTCCACATAGCGCGAGGCCTCACCGAACTCCCGCTCCAGGACAAATGGCTTGCTGCCAAAGCCACGCGGCACATCATAGGCAGCCGCCAGCAGGCCCGACGGCTTGGCCGCATCACTCTCCAGCACTTCCTCGCTCCAGGCAGTGCGATCCAGATGCCTGTAAAGGGTAGCGAAGGGTGCCTCCTTCAGGGAGGTGTAGTCCTCGAAGAAGCCCCACTCGAACGGATGACTGTAGGTGTGATGCCCGACCTCCACCTGCGGCAGCGCGAAGATCTCCCGGGCGATCTGCTGCGCCTCCGGATCGCCTGA
>CAXBNO010000056.1:0-10775 GCA_963976775.1 uncultured Kordiimonadales bacterium | reverse complement strand
CAGTGGTTGACGATCATGTCGTAGTCGAAGCTCTGGCGGCGGCGTTCGTACTGGGAGGGGTCGACAGTCCGTGCGGTGGCCTCGATCCCCAGCCGTTTCAGCCCCCGTGCGAAGTTCAGCGCCACCTTTTCGTCCGTCGGGTCATGCAACAGGATCTCGAACGCGAAGGCCGCGCCCCCGGGGTTGCGCAGCACCTGATCCGTGCCGACGGTCCATCCGGCATCCGCCAACAGCTTCTGGGCCTGGCGCAGGTTGCGGCGCAGACCGTTTCGGCCCTCGGCTTCCGGCGGGGTAACGGCCGGGCCGAAGACCGCTTCCGGTACCTGCCCGGAATAGGGTTTCAGCAGCGCCAGTTCCGCTTCCAACGGCACGCCCTCGGCGGCGAGGTCGCTGTTCTGGAAGTAGCTTGTGTTGCGCGCGTAGGACCCGTGAAACAGGTTCCTGTTGATCCAGTCGAAGTCGAAGGCCAGCCCCAGCGCCTGGCGCACCCTGATATCGGCGAACAACGCCCGGCGGCTGTTGAACACCAGCCCGCGCATGCCGACCGGCCGCTCCAGCGGCAGTTCCAGCTTCTTCAGTTCGCCGTTGCGCACGGCGGGGAAGTCATAGCCCTCAGCCCACAATGACGGATCGAGCTCGAAGCGGACGTCATAGAGTCCGCCCTTCAGCGCCTCGAAGCGTGCCGTCTGGTCACGGAAGAATTCATAGGTGATCCGCTCGAAGTTGTTGTCGCCGCGATTGACCGCCAGATCACGCCCCCAGTAGTCGTCACGACGGGCGTAAGTGATGGTGCGACCCTGCTCCAGTTCGGCCACGCGATAGGGACCGCTGCCGGGAATGACGTCCAGGGTCGTCCGCTCGAAGCCATTCGCCTCGAACCAGTGCTTCGGCAGGATCGGCATGAAGGCCATCAGCAGGGGCAGTTCGCGGTTCTCCCCGCTACCCAGGTGAAAGGTGACCGTGCGGCCATCCACCGCCGTCCGCGCCACCTGCCGGTAATAGAGCCGGTGATTGGGCCGCCCCTTGTCGCGCAGGGTCTGCCACGACCACAGCAGCACTTCCGCCGTGATCGGCTCCCCGTCGGCGAAGCGGGCCTCCGGGTGCAGCGTGAAGGCAATGCTGCGGCGGGCCGGATCCATGTCGATGGACTCCGCGACCAGGCCGTAGAGCGAGAAGGGCTCGTCCTGCGCACGCTTGGTCAGGGCCTCGAACACCAGACGCCAGCCCTCTGCCGCCTGCCCCTTGAAGATGAAGGGGTTCAGACTGTCGAAGGTCCCCTGCGTCGCCGCCAGCCGCAGCGTGCCCCCCCTGGGTGCGCTCGGATTGACGTAGCCGAAATGGCTGAATCCCTGCGGATACTTCGGCTGGTCGTGCATGGAGATCGCATGGGCGGGCTCCGCCAGCGACGGAGAGGTCACGGCAAGGGCGGCAAGCAGAAGTGTCAGGAATCCCAGTCGGCGAAGGTTCTGCCGTCGTCGCCGAGCGCGGCATTGATCCGCACCTTCAACTGTTCCAGATCGGCGCGCGACATGCTGCGGGAGATGACGACATCCTCGTTCACCATCACCGCCAGGCGAAACCCCGCCTCGGTCTCCGTGATCAGAACCGGCAGATCGAACATGTTTCTGGCCCTCCCCTCTGGTGGCATGCGAACGGGAGGATAACACCCCCACGGTTAACGGTTGGTCATGTCTGCCGGTCCGCCGGGAATGGCAAGGACGGTCGATCATCGGGGCAAGGGCACGAATCATGACCGCATCGTAGGCTGCCGCGACATTCAGGAGAACCACGTGATAAGAACGCGCAGCAATCAATCGAACGGAGACAATACACATGCAGCATCTGGTGCCGGAGGGGTTCGTGCAGGTAACGGGTCAGGGTCCCTTCAGCGACCACATCGGCCCGACCTGGGTCCGGGACGAGGCCGGTGGAGACTCCACATACGGCGTCCTGATCGCGGAGAAGCACCTGAACAGGCGCGGCGTCGTGCATGGCGGGATGCTGATGAGTTTCATGGATCATCTGCTTGGCCGCACGATCCATCATGCGATCGGGGGCGCCACCACAGCGACCATCCAGTTGGACAACCAGTTCCTTTCCGGCGTGCGGGAAGGCGTCTGGATGCAGGGCAAGGGCGACATCGTGCGACAGACCCGCAGCCTGGTCTTCGTGACCGGCAGGTTGTGGGTTGATGAAACACCAGTGCTGCAATCATCCGGCGTCTGGAAGATACTTGGTGCCTGAACGGTTACCGGCCATCTGAAAACCGCATTTGATGTTGCATTCAGGGGATGGGACAAGCATCAGACGCCTGTGACTGATAAGACAGCGACGTGCGGGCAGTCCCTGGCCGCATGACAGCCCGTGGGGGGCAATCGGATGAAACGTGATGCGGCGGCGCAGTCACGACAGCTTCTGAGTGACTTCAGAACCATCATGCAGTCGGCGGAGCCGCCCGAGGCGCGCCTCGCCGAGGTGGTACGGCTGGTCGCGCGCAACATGGTGGCGGAAGTCTGCTCCGTCTATATCCGCCGGGCTGACGGGGCGCTCGAACTCTTCGAGACCGAAGGCCTGCGACGGGAAGCGATCCGCATCACCCGCATGGCGGCCGGCGTCGGCCTGGTCGGACATGTCGCCGAAACCAGCCTGCCCGTGCGGTTGCGCGATGCAAGGTCCAGCCCGGCGTTCGAGCCGCGACCGGAAACCGGCGAAGACGCCTACATGTCGTTCATGGGCGTGCCGATCCTCTACGCCGACCGGGTGCTCGGCGTGCTGGTGGTGCAGAACGTCAGCGCCCGCGACTATCAGGATGAGGAACAGGAAGCGCTGGAGATGCTGGCGCTGGTATTCGGTCAGATGATCGCGTCCGGCGCGCTGGTGCCGGCGGAAACAGCGGCCGAATCCGTGGCCGGCAACAGCCGCCCGACACGCCTGGCCGGACGCAGCCTCGCCGACGGCTTCGCCAAGGGCCATGCCGTGCTGCATGTGCCGCATATCACGGTCAGGCAGACCGTTGCCGATGACCCGGAAGAGGAACTGGTCCGGCTGGACAATGCCATCCGCGATGTTCACGCGCAGATCGACGAGATGCTGTCCCAACCGGCCATCGCTGCCGGTGAATCGCGCTCGGTGATGGAGGCGTTTCGCCTGTTTGCCCACGATCCCGGCTGGCAGCGCCGGATGCGGGAGGCGGTCGACACGGGCCTGACGGCAGAGGCCGCCGTCAAGCGGACCCACGACCAGACGCGGGCGCGGTTCCGCAGGATTCCCGACCCCTATATCCGCGCACGGCTGGCGGACATGGACGATCTGGCCAACCGGCTGTTCAATCGCCTGAACGCGGACGTCAATGCGCTGGAACACGACCTGCCCGATGACGTGGTGCTGGTCGCACGGGACATGGGGCCGGCGGAGCTGCTGGACTTCGACGAGACCAAGCTGCGGGCCGTGATCCTGGAACAGGGCAGCGTCGGGTCCCACATGTCGATTGTCGCCCGGGCACTCGATATTCCCGTCATTGGCGGCTGTACCGGGGCAACGGACCGGATCAATTCAGGCGACCTCGTCATCGTCGATGGCGACCATGAACAGGTCTTCGTCCGTCCCGATCAGGATGTCATCGATGCCTTCGGCGAGACCGAGGCAATGCAACAGGAAGTACAGGCCCGCCGCCGTGCCCTGCGCGATGTGGAGGCGGTCACGCGGGACGGCATGAAGGTGGAACTCCACTGCAATGCCGGACTGTTGCTGGACCTTCGGCACCTGGACGAGACCGGTGCCGACGGTATCGGGCTGTATCGCACCGAACTGCACTACATGGTCCGCTCCCGCCTGCCCCGGATGCAGGAGCAGGCGGCCTACTACAAGCATGTGCTGGATGCAGCCGGTGACCGTCCGGTGATCTTCCGCACCCTGGACGTGGGCAGTGACAAGCTGCTTCCCTACCTGAAACGTGACCCCGAACCCAACCCGGCCATGGGCTGGCGCGCGGTGCGCATCTCGCTGGATCAGGAAGCCCTGTTCCGGATGCAGTTGCGTGCCCTGCTCGCCGCTGCTGAGGACCGGGAACTGCGTGTCATGTTCCCGATGATCGCCGACGTCGCCGAGTTCGAGGCCGCACGCGCAGTGCTGATGCGGGAGGTCGAATGGGCCAAGGCCCGGGGCCGTGCAGGGCCTGCCATCCTGAAGGTCGGCGTCATGCTGGAGGTTCCGGCCCTGGTCTGGCGGCTGCCTGCCCTGCTGCCGCGCGTCGATTTCGTCTCCATCGGGTCGAACGACCTGATGCAGTTCATGTATGCGGCTGATCGTGGCAACCCGCGCGTTGCCACACGGTATGACACGCTCAGCCCCGGTTTCATCTCTTCCCTGCGCCGCATTTCGGAGCAGTGCCAGCAGCACCACGTCGAGTTCTCGATCTGCGGTGAGATGGCCAGCCAGCCCCTGGAAGCCATGGTACTGGTCGCGCTGGGGTTCCGGAAACTGTCGATGCGTCCGAATGCGATCGGCGCTGTCAAGGAGATGATCCTTTCCCTCGACACCAATGCCTTGCGCCAGGAGATGTCGCGCATGGGCGAACGCAACGAAGGCAGTCTGCGCCCGATGTTCGAGGCGTTTGCCGCCCAGCATGGCGTGAAAACCTGAAAAGCCCTGAAAAACTGCCCTTTTCCCGCCAGATTTTCCTTCTACTCTCCGGCAAAGTTCGCTAGAAAACCGCGATGGTGCACTGCGAAAGATCGATTCGCAGACTGGCAACAGCCAGCCGCCGATCTCACGCATTTGCATCGGAAATGTTGCAGCAGGGACACCCTGCCCCTGAGGAGCCGAATTGCGTCATGCCTGACAGCGGTCGCCAGATTGCCGACGACCTTACATCGCGCGAAGGTCGACTGAACCTCTATGAGGTCGAAGAGTCCGAGGCTGGAGGCGACGGCGTCTATCGGGGGGTCGGCGCGGAACTGAAGGCGGAACGTGACCGGTTCGGCCTGCTGCTGGCCGAGGTTTCGGAACGTCTGCGCATTCGTGTTGCCTATCTGGAAGCCATCGAGGAGGGGCGTTTCGGTGATCTGCCGGGGCGCATCTATGCAATCGGTTTCCTGCGCAGCTACGCCGAGTTCCTGGGTGCCGACGGCGATGTCTGCGTCCAGATGTTCAAGGACGAGGCAGGAACCGGCGGTCACAGCCGCCGTCTCGAATTTCCCGTGCCACAGAACGAGAACCGGCGTCCCGGACCGGCAACCTTGCTGGTCGCCGTGCTGCTGGGTGCTGCTGTCTATGGCGGCTGGTTCGTGTTGCAGGGTGAAGATCAGCAGACGGTCGATATCGTGCCCGAAGTGCCCGAGAGCATTGCACGGCAGGTACAGACGGACACCACGGCATCGGCAACCACCGCTTCTGAGCGGGCAACCACCGCTTCAGACCAGGCAGCCCTGCAGCAATCCCGGGACACGAACGGCGGCAATTCAGTATCCCAAGAGAGCTCCGGCAGTCTGATGGCCGCGAACGCCGCCGACGCCAGGGCCGAGTCCGCGTCGGTCGGGTCTGCGGAATCCGTCGCGCCCGCAAGCGAGACGGTCGAGGCAGCCCTTTCGGCGTCAGGAACCGGCCCCCGTCCCGATGCATCCGTTCCACTGACAGCCGTGGACATGGCAACCCTGAATGGTTCGGTGCCTTCTGCGCCTGTCGACCAGGCACAGGAAGACGGTACGCAGGTAGTGGCTGAAACCGTTCCGACAGTCGCGGAGGCGGCTGGCGAACAGCCGGCCGTGCCGCAGATTGCAGCACTCGGTCCGCCGCCCCTGCCGCCGACCGCACCCCGCACCGAATATGTCCCGCGCGTCTTCGGCGTGGCCAACACCGATGCGCGCATCGTCATCCGCGCCACCGACCGTGCCCAGATCTTCGTGAAGCAGGCCGGGGGACGCACGGTCCTGCCGCATCGCGTGTTGCAGGCAGGTGATGAATACAGGGCACCGGACATGGACGGACTGCTGATCCGCAGCGACAACGTCAATGGCCTGGAGCTCGTCGTCGACGGCAGGAGCCTGGGTCCCGTCGGGCGGCTGTCGGACTCGCAGAACAATCTGGCGCTGGACCCGGACTGGCTGCTGAAGAACGCCGGAACGCGTTAGCGACAATCTGCGTCGCTTCCCCCTCCCCTGTTGCGACCCCATGTCGTAACAATGCAGCCGCAGGCTGACCTGCCACACGAACCAGACAAACCGAGAGTGAGGATCGCCCCATGAGCGTCCGCCCCTATCGCGACATCTATCGCCGCAAGTCCCGCCAGATCAGGGTTGGCGACGTTCTGGTGGGTGGCGACGCCCCGATTGCCGTGCAGACCATGACCAACACGGTGACGTCGGACGCCGAAGCCACCATCGCACAGGTCCGCGCGGCGGAGGAAGCGGGGGCGGACATCGTCCGTGTCTCCTGCCCCGACGAGGAGTCGACGAAGGCGCTGCGCCAGATCGTGCGCGCCGCCTCCGTGCCCATCGTCGCCGACATCCATTTCCACTACAAGCGCGCCATCGAGGCGGCGGAAGCGGGCGCGGCGTGCCTGCGGATCAATCCCGGCAACATCGGCTCCGCCGAGCGTGTCCGGGAGGTCGTGAAGGCCGCACGGGATCACGGCTGCTCCATGCGTATCGGGGTCAATGCCGGCAGCCTGGAGCGGCACCTGCTGGAAAAATACGGCGAGCCCTGTCCGGAAGCGATGGTGGAAAGCGCGCTGGATCACGCCCGCATCCTAGAGGACAACGACTTCCGCGAGTTCAAGATTTCCGTCAAGGCATCCGACGTCTTCCTGTCGGTGGCGGCCTACCAGGGTCTGGCGGAGGCCTGCGACTATCCCCTGCACCTGGGCATCACGGAGGCGGGCGGCATGATCGGCGGTTCCGTGAAGTCGTCCATCGGCATGGGTGCTCTGCTGTGGGCCGGAATCGGCGACACGATCCGGGTATCGCTTTCCGCTGATCCGGTGGAAGAGGTCAAGGTCGGCTACGAGATCCTGAAGTCGCTCGGGCTTCGCCGCAGGGGTGTCACGATCATTTCCTGCCCCTCCTGCGCCAGGCAGGCCTTTCCCGTGATCAGGACCGTGGAAGTGCTGGAGGAACGGCTGGCTCACATCACGACACCGATGACGCTGTCGATCATCGGCTGTGTCGTGAACGGCCCGGGCGAGGCGCGGGAAACCGACATCGGCCTGACCGGTGGCGCCAAGGGCCGCAACCACAAGGTCTATGTCGGCGGCATCGCGGACCACAATGTCGATGACGAGAAGCTGGTCGAGCATATCGTCGGCATGGTGGAGGCGAAGGTCGCAGCCATCCAGGCTGCTGAAGCAGCCGAGGCGGCAACACCGGACGCCGCCTGAGCAGATCGCCACCTCCAGAGACACCTGAACAACTGAAACAAGAAGAAAACAATGGCCAAAGTCCAGCCCGTTCGCGGCACCCACGACCTGTTGCCTGACGACTTCGCCGCGCATGGGGAAGTCATCTCCGTCGCGCGCCAGACCGCCGCCACATTCGGCTATCGGGAAATGGCGACACCGATCTTCGAGTTCACCGACGTCTTCGCCCGCTCCATGGGTGAAACCTCCGACGTGGTGTCGAAGGAAATGTATTCCTTCGATGATCGCGGCGGCGAGTCCATCACGCTGCGCCCCGAATACACGGCGGCGATCTGCCGGGCCTTCATATCCAACGGACTGCAGCAGAATGTGCCCTTCCGCGCTTTCGGGGCCGGGCCGATGTTCCGCTACGAGCGGCCGCAGAAAGGCCGTCAGCGCCAGTTCCACCAGATCGATATCGAGATCATCGGTGCCCCGGAACCGGCGGCGGATGTGGAAGTGATCTCGGTCGGAGCGGAGATCCTCAATCGCCTGAACGTGCTGCACAAGACGGTGCTGTATCTGAACACACTGGGCGATCCGGAGAGCCGCGACAGCTATCGCGCGGCACTGGTCGCCTATTTCAACGACCATCGCGACAAGCTGTCGGAGGACAGCCTGGCACGTCTTGGCCGGAACCCGCTGCGCATCCTCGACTCGAAGGACGAAGGCGACCGCCGGATCGTGGAGAGCGCGCCGCTGTTCGGCGACTACCTGAACCAGCAGAGTCAGGACTTCTTCGGCACCGTCCTGTTCGGCCTCGACACGCTGGGAATCGCCTACGAACTGAATCCGCGGCTCGTGCGCGGCCTGGACTACTACACCCACACCGCGTTCGAATTCGTGACCGATGCGCTGGGCGCACAGGGGGCCGTGATTGCTGGCGGACGCTATGACGGGCTGATCGGCCAGCTTGGCGGACCCGCGACCCCCGGCATCGGCTGGGCGGGTGGTATCGAGCGTCTGGCGATGCTTTCCGGGGCAACCGGCGAAGCGCCCCGCCCCATCGCGCTGATCCCGATCGGTGAGGTTGCGGAAACCGAAGCCCTGAAGATCGGACAGGCGCTGCGACGCGACGGCTTCGTCGTCGATCAGGCCTTTCGCGGCAACCTCGGCAAGCGCATGAAACGTGCTGACAAGCTGAACGCGGCGGCGGCCCTGATCTTTGGTGACGACGAACTGGCGAAGGGCGTGGTTCAGGTGCGCAACCTGACAACCGGCGATCAGAGCGAGGTTGCGCTCGACGGCCTGGCCCAGGCGCTGGCTGACCATGAGGGAAGTCGCGTCTGATGATCCCGCGCGACCGGCTGAAACGCATTCGGATGCGTCATCAGGAACTGGAAGCCCTGATGGCGGAGGGTGGCGGGGACCGTGACGGTTTCACCGACCTGGCCCGGGAATACGCTGAGCTGAGTCCCGTCGTGGAGGGCATCGACCGCCTTTCGGCCATGGATGCGGAGACAGCCGACCTGCAGGCCCTGATCGACGATCCGGATGGGGACGCGGAAATGCGGGATCTGGCGCGGAACGAACTGGACACGCTGTCCAGGGAACGCCCGGCGCTGGAGCGGTCACTGATGCTGCAGTTGCTGCCCGGTGACTCTGCCGACGCCCGCAGCGCCATCCTGGAGGTCCGGGCCGGTACGGGCGGGGAGGAAGCCGCGCTGTTCGCCGGCGAACTGTTCCGCATGTACCAGCGTTACGCCGAACTGTCCGGCTGGCGATTTCAGGCCATGGAAATCAGCGAGACCGATCTGGGCGGCCTGAAGGAAGGCATTGCCGAGATCAACGGCCAGAATGTCTTCGCCAGCCTGAAGTTCGAGTCCGGCACCCATCGTGTGCAGCGGGTGCCACAGACCGAATCCGGTGGCCGCATCCATACTTCCGCCGCCACTGTCGCGGTCCTGCCGGAGGCGCAGGAGGTCGATGTGGTGATCGACGATCAGGACCTGCGTATCGATGTCTACCGTGCCTCCGGGCCGGGTGGTCAGTCCGTCAACACCACTGACTCCGCGGTTCGGATCACGCATATCCCGACAGGTCTGGTGGTGACGCAGCAGGATGAAAAGTCCCAGCACAAGAACCGCGCCAAGGCGATGAAGGTGCTGCGTGCCCGCCTCTATGATGCGGAGCGGCAGCGCGTCGATGGCGAGCGGGCGGCGGACCGCCGTCAGCAGGTTGGCAGCGGCGACAGGTCGGAACGCATCCGTACCTACAACTTCCCGCAGGGGCGCATGACCGATCACCGCATCAACCTGACACTCTACAAGCTGGCGGAGATCGTCAGCGGTGATGCGTTGGGTGAGGTGATCGAAGCGCTGGTGGCAGAGGATCAGGCGCGACGGTTGGAAAGCCTTGCCGACGCCGGCTGAACAGGAAACCGTCGGCGCGCTGCTGGACCGCGCCACGCGGCAGCTTCGTCGGGCAGGTCTGGAGTCGCCCAGACTGGACGCACGGGTGCTGCTGGGCAACGCCATGCAGTGCGACCCGGCGAGCCTGCTGCCGGGATCCTCAAGGCCCGTCTCCCCGACACAGGTCGCCAGCTTCGATGCCCTGATCGAAGGCCGGAAGGATCGCAGGCCTGTATCCCACCTGACAGGACGCAGGGAATTCTACGGGCGTGCGTTCATGGTCACGCCGGACGTGCTGGACCCGCGCCCTGATTCCGAGTGTGTTGTCGAACTGGCGCTGCGGCATATGGGACCGGATGATGCCACACGAATTCTCGACCTCGGCACGGGGACGGGTTGT
This sequence comes from uncultured Kordiimonadales bacterium, assembly GCA_963976775.1. Taxonomy (GTDB): domain Bacteria; phylum Pseudomonadota; class Alphaproteobacteria; order Minwuiales; family Minwuiaceae; genus Minwuia. The sequence goes on along the minus strand of CAXBNO010000056.1, from coordinate 634 downwards.
CTGCTGCTGACCCTGCTGGCGGAGCGTCCGCAGGCGCGGGGTCTCGGGATCGACATTTCGGCAGCGGCACTGGACGTGGCCAGGGAAAATGCCGCCGCGCTGGGGCTGCGCGATCGCGCCACGTTTCAGCAAGGCGAATGGCTGTCCGGCGTTGCAGGGCGCTTTGACCTGATCATCAGCAACCCGCCCTACATCCCGACCGAGGATATCCACGGCCTTGCGCCGGAAGTCCGGGACCATGAACCGCGTCTGGCGCTGGATGGCGGTCGCGATGGTCTCGGCCCCTATCGGATCATGCTGCCGCGGCTTGCCGGTCACCTGAATGCCGAAGGCGTCGCGATTCTGGAGCATGGACAGGGGCAGGAGGCTGCCATTGCCCTGCTGGCAGAGCACTCCGGCCTTGAAATTGTCGCAACAGCCACCGATCTGAGTGGAACAAATCGGGGAGTCGCGCTGGAAACCGCCATCTGTGCAAAAAAAGCACTTGGAAATGACGGTGGTACGACGTAGCTTTCCGTCACGGCCTTTCGGGCGTGATATGTCTTTGGCATACCCCCCGGACCGACAGCTCACACAACAGCGCGTTTGCGCGAGCAGGCATCTCTCGTCAGAAGACGATGGATGATATCCCGAA
>CAXBNO010000055.1:0-10791 GCA_963976775.1 uncultured Kordiimonadales bacterium | reverse complement strand
ATCTCGAAGGCGATGTAGCCGCCCATGGACAGACCGGCCAGGGCGAAGGTCGGCGGGGCCTCAGCCAGAATGCGTTCCGCGATGGCGGCGATGGTCAGATCCCGCGCATGATCGCCGACATGGATGTCGGCCAGGTCTGCCAGGGCCGCCACCTGTGGCGCCCAGAGCTGCTCGGTACACAGAAGACCGGGGATCAGAAGCAGGGCAGGTCGGGTCATGAAATACTCCACACGTGCGCAGACGCCACACCCCGAACACTGTGTTCGTGATTGACAGGGCACTCCGCCTTCAGTACTTCCCCAAAAGCCGTGCGACAAGCGCCTGACCTGTCATGTTACTGTCGCCACTGCAAAGTAAACTGTTCAGGGCCGGTATCCGACAACGACAAGGGCGGAAATTCCGGAAGGGGTGCAGACCGTATCAAGGCCGGTCACTCGTCCGAACCCTGCAGTCCATCACCTGAAAGAACCATCCCAACGGGGAGCAACCACATTAGCGCAATGACATTTCCGGACCTCGGTCTGAGTGACGAGGTCTGCAAGGCAATTTCGGAGGCGGGATACGAAACCGCCACCCCCATCCAGCAGAAGTCCATCCCGCATGTCCTGATGGGCAAGGATCTGCTCGGCACGGCGCAGACCGGTACCGGCAAGACCGCTGCCTTCCTGCTGCCGATGATCGACGTCATGGCCCAGGGCCGGTCGAAGCCGCGGATGCCGCGCGCCCTCGTCCTGGAACCGACACGCGAACTGGCCGCCCAGGTGGCGGACAGCTTCGACATGTACACCAAGTACCAGAAGCTTTCCCGCGCGCTGCTGATCGGCGGGCTGGGCATGAAGGAACAGGAAGCGGAGCTGGACGGCACCTGCGATATCATCATCGCGACGCCCGGTCGCCTGCTGGACCTGTTCGACCGTGGCCGCATGATGCTGAGCCAGATCCAGTTCTTCGTCATCGACGAGGCCGACCGGATGATGGACATGGGTTTCATGCCGGATGTGGAGCGCATCGTCTCCTGCCTGCCGCCGCGTCGCCAGACCCTGTTCTTCTCCGCCACCATGCCACCGTCGATCCGCAAGCTGGCCGACAAGTTCCTGGTGGAGCCGCGCGAGGTGGAGGTGGCACCGCCCACATCCCCCGCCGCGACCGTCGAACAGCACCTGACGATGCTGGACGAACGCGACAAGCGCGATGCGCTGCGCGCCCTGATCAATCAGGAAAACATCCGCAACGCGCTGATCTTCTGCAACCGCAAGTCGGACGTGAAGATGCTGCACAAGTCGATGCAGAAACACGGCTACGACGCCGTGGCGCTGCATGGCGACATGGACCAGATGGACCGCATGGCGACGCTGGAGAAGTTCAAGACCGACCAGGCCAAGATCATGGTCTGCTCCGACGTTGCTGCCCGCGGTATCGACATCCAGGGCCTCAGCCACGTCTTCAACTTCGATGTGCCGTTCCATGCGGAGGACTACATCCACCGCATCGGGCGTACCGGTCGCGCCGGGATGAAGGGTCGCGCCTTCATGCTCGCCACCGCGAAGGAATCCAAGGCACTGGACGCAATCCAGAAACTGATCGGCGGCAACATCAAGCAGATCGAGATCGACGGCTTCGGCAAGAAGGGTGCTCCGGCGCCCGCCGCTGTCGCAGCCTCCGATGATGATGAGGCACCGGCACCGAAGCGTGCCCGCCGTCCGCGCCGGACGAAGCCGAAGGACGAGACCGGGGAGGCCGTCGCCGATGCGACTGCCGCCGAGGTCGCCGCGACGGAACCGGTCGAGACAGGTGCTCCTGCCGAGGACGCGACTGCCGGGACACCCCGGACCCGCCGCGCCCCGCGTCGCAAGACCGGGGAGGCACCTGTCGAGGCCGCTCCGGCAGCAGCGCCGGAGGAAACGAAGGCCGAAAGTCGCGAACCGAGCCGCGAACCGGGTCGCGCACCAGGGCGGGTACCGCACGGTGACGGACCGGATGTCGGTCGCCCGGCAGGCCGCAGCCGCCCCTCCCCGAACCGTTCCGGCGGTCGCAACCGTCGCGACGATGGCGATAACACGCCGGTCGGCCTGGGCGATCACGTCCCCGCCTTCCTGCTCCGTCCCCTGCGCATCCCCGACGAGTCGTCCAGCGACGCAGCCTGATTCCGGGTTTCGGCCCTCCCCCTTCCCTTCACCCCTTTCGGGGGAAGGAGAAGACGCTTTTCCCGAACCGTCCCGACTATTGTTGCAACAGCCGCCAGATCTTCTCCGGCGTGTAGGGCATGTCGATGTGTTTCAGGCCCAGCGCGTTGCAGATGGCGCTGGCGATGGCCGGGGGACCGGCGATGGTGCCGGCTTCGCCGCAGCCCTTGGCACCGATGGGTGAGGTCTGTGTCGGCGCATCCTCGAAGAAGGCGATATCGGTCTGCGGCAGGTCCAGCGCCCGCGGCATGCAGTAGTCCATGAAGGAACCACTGAGCAGCTGCCCGCTTTCCGGGTCGTAGACCGTGTGTTCCAGCACCGCCTGCCCGACCCCCTGCATGATCCCGCCCATGACCTGACCCGCCACCACCATCGGATTGATGATCTGTCCGAAGTCATCCAGCGCGGTATAGCGCGCGACGCTCAGCAAGCCGGTCGCCGGATCGATCTCGATCTCCGCGATGTGGCAGCCGTTGGGATAGGCGGTACCGTCCTTGGTGTAGGTATCCTCGTCCGACAGCCCGCGTTCCGCCGCCGGGCGGCCGCTGTCGAAGGCTGCCGCCGCCAGGTCGGCCCAGTTCACCGTCCGGTCGGTACCGACAACGCGGAAGATGCCATCGGCAAAGTCTATGTCGTCGGTCGCCGCCTCCAGCAGGTCCGCTGCCTGCGCCTTCGCCTTTTCCACCAGCTTCGTCGCCGCGTTCAGGATGGCACTGCCGGCCAGTTGCAGCGACCGCGACCCGCCATGGCCGTGGCCGAGCGGGGTGGCGTCGGTGTCGGACTGGCGGAACCGCACCTGCCCGAAGGGCACCCCCAGCTTCTCCGCCACGATCTGCGGGAAGGTGGTCTCGTGGCTCTGGCCGTTGGACTGGGTGCCGACGGCGACGGTGACGATACCTTCGCGGTCGAACTCCAGCCGCGCATATTCGGTCGGCACGCCCAGCGTCGCCTCCAGATAGCTGGCGACACCGAGACCCCGAATCCTGCCCCGTGCCTCACTCTCCGCCGCGCGGGCCGGGAACCCCGCCACGTCGGCCTGTTCCAGTGCCCGGTCCAGCAGGGCGCGGAAGTCACCCGAGTCGATGGTGTGTCCCAGCGACGCCCGGTAGGGCATGGCGGCGGGCGGGATGTAGTTCAGCCGCCGAAGCTCCATCGCGTCGATGCCGAGGTCGGCTGCGGCCACATCCACCGCGCGCTCCAGCAGGAAACAGGCCTCAGGCCGTCCCGCGCCGCGATAGGCATCGGTGGGGACCGTGTTGGTGAAGGCCCCGTGGACGATGTTGTAGACATGGGGAATGTCGTACGGCCCGCCCATGACGGAGGTCGTGGCCCCCGTCGGCACCGCTGTGCCGTTGGTCGAGATATAGGCGCCGAGATCGACCGTCGTCTCCACATGCAGCGCGGTGAAGCGGTGGTCCGCATCCAGCGCCAGCCGCGCACGGGTCTGCTGGTCGCGGCCCTGGCCGTCGGTCAGGAAGCCTTCTGTCCGGTCGGCGACCCATTTCACCGGGCGTTTCAGTTCGCGGGCGGCGAAGACGGTCAGCAGATGCTCCGGCTGCACCTGGTTCTTGCCGCCGAAGCCGCCCCCCACGTCATAGGCGACCACCCGCATCCGCTCCACGGGGATGTCGAAGACCTTCTCCGCCAGCATGGTGCGATACATGAAGACGTTCTGGATCGAGCCGGAGACGGTGTAGAAATCCTGCTCGGGGTCGTAGATGCACAGGATGCCCCGGGTCTCCATCGGGTTGATGACGATGCGGTTGTTGTGCAGCCGCACCTCCGCCACATGGGCGGCGGCGGCCAGCGCGTCCTCCGCCGCCGTGCGTTCGCCCTTCTCCCAGGTGAAGCTGCGGTTGTCGGGGGCTTCCTCGTGCAGGGCCGCCGGAGCCTCCGGCGAGAGGGCGGCAACCGAATCGATGACCGCCGGCAGCTCCTCCAGATCAAACGAGACCAGATCCGCGGCGTCCCGGGCCACGGCGCGGCTGGTCGCGACGACAAAGGCGATGCCGTCACCGACATGGCGGACCCGCCCCCGCGCCAGTGGCCAGCGGGCCGGGTTGCAGATGGGGGAGCCATCCATGTTGGTGATGGCGGGGCGGGTCGGCACGGGCCCGAGACCCGCCGCCTGCCAGTCCCGGTCGGTATAGACGGCCACGACACCGGGCAGGTCGCTTGCGGCGGTGGTGTCGATGTCGCGCACCCGCGCATGGGCCGCGGGGGACCGCACCATGACACCATGCAGGCAGCCGGACGGCGTGATGTCGTCCAGATAGCGCCCGTTACCGGTCAGGAACCGCTTGTCCTCGACCCGTGTGGCGGACTGTCCGATGCCATATCGCATGATGAGCTCTCCCCCCGGAACGTCGCCGCTGTTCAGCGCCGATTCATCTGCCGCCGATAGTCCCCCAGATCGTCCACGTCATTCAAGCGGCTGGCCATGCCGACCCGCCATGCGCGGGGCAGGCCGCGCAGGCTGTCGGCCAGGGTTTCCGGGTGTGACCAGCGCACGTCACGGAACAGGTCGGGCGACCGGATGCCGCGCCGCAGGCCGACGAGCCAGAAGCCGCCGTCCGCTGCCGGGCCGAACGTGGCGTGGTTGCATTGCACGGCGACGAGGGCCTGGCGCAGGTGCTGCGGGCGCATGTCGGGAATGTCGCCGCCGATCAGAATGCGGTCGCGGTCCCGGAACCTGTCCAGCGCCCGCGCCATGCGCTGCCCCAGATCGCCGCCGCCCTGCGGAACCAGTCGCAGACCGGCGGGCCAGTCCCGGGCGCAGACCGCGCTGTCAGGTGTCACGCAGAGTACGATCTCACACTGCGACAGATGGCCTACGGTGCGGATCGTGGCCTGCAGGGTGGCGCGATAGAACCGCAGCGCCTGCGCCGCGCCGATGTCACGCGCCAGACGGGTCTTCACCTTGCCGATGCGCGGTACCCGGCAGAACAGGATGACAACCGGCGGCCTCATCCATAGAGCCGCAGCAGGATGCGGGGGGGAACCCCCAGGAAATGCAGGCTCAGCAGTACCGCGTTGCGCAGTGGCCGCGCCCACCAGCCGTCGCGTTCATAGCGGGCGGCAGAGGTGACGGCATCGGCATCGAGCATGGTCAGCCGCCTGCGCCCGATCCGGCGGGCCAGTGTCACATCCTCCATCAGGGGCATGTCGGGGTAGCCGCCGATCATGTCCAGCAGGTCGGCGTGGATCAGCAGGCCCTGATCGCCCCAGGGCAGGCCCAGGGTGCGGCAGCGCCAGGCCACCAGCCGCTCCACCCGCCGCGCCGCGTGCCTGTCGCTGTCGAGGTGCAGGCGGAACGCGCCCGCGCGCGCCGGGCTGGCCGGATCATCCATGAAGTCACGGGCGGCCGGTCGCCACCCCGGGTCCAGGCGGGTGTCGGCATGCAGGAACAGCAGCCACGGGCCAGCCGCCGCTGCTGCGCCCTGATGCATCTGATGACCGCGTCCACGTCCGGTCGTGATGACCCGCGCCCCATGGTCCACCGCGATCGCCCGGCTGGCGTCGGTCGAGCCGCCGTCGATCACCAGAATCTCGCTCACGGGCGCGCCCCGCACTGCCTCCAGCACCGGCCCGAGGGTCTCGGCCGCGTTCAGACTGGGAATGATGACACTCAGGCCGGACACACGTCAGCTCAGGACCGGCGGAAGGGCAGGGCCAGCATCCAGCCGAGACCCTGCCGCGGGCCGTCACGGTACGCGGCCAGGCCGATGTCCATGCCGTCGTGCCCGGCACGCGGCTGCGGCGTCATGGTGCGGAACAGCCGGTCCCAGATGGTCAGGTTGAAACCGTAGTTGGAATTGGTCTCGGCAGGGACCGTCGAATGGTGCACCCGATGGAAATCCGGCGTGACGATGACCCAGCGCAGCGGGCGTTCCAGCCATCCGGGCAGACGCAGGTTGGCATGATTGAACATGGCCCCACCGTTCAGCACCACCTCGAACAGCAGCACCGCCACCGCAGCCGGGCCAAGCAGGGCGATGACGGCAAACTTGAAGACCATCGACAGGATGATCTCGACCGGATGAAACCTGAGGCCGGTGGTGACGTCGATATCCATGTCCGCGTGGTGTACCCGGTGCAGCCGCCAGAGCAGGGACACCTTGTGGAATGCTACATGCTGCGCCCAGATGGCGAGGTCGAGCAGCAGCACCGCCGCCACGATCTCCAGCACCGGCGGCAAATCGACCATGTTGAACAGGCCGGTCCCCCGGTCCGCCATCAGGAAGGCGAAACCGACAGCCAGCGTCGGCAGGAAGAAGAAGCCGAGCCTGAGCACCAGCGTGTTAAGCACGACAATGGAGAGGTTGCGGAACCAGCGCCCGCCGACCCCCTGTGTCAGTTTCCGCCGTGGTGCCAGCCGCTCCGCCACCGCCATCACGCCCAGCATGCCACCGAAAACGGCCAGCCGCACCGTGGCCTCGTTATCCAGAAGAAACTGTTCCATGTCCAAGAGATAGGCTGAAACGAACCCACGCGCCATGCCCGCGTGCTGACATGTACGCGAGCGGCAGGTGACGTCAGGTGTGCGCCGGGACCGCGGCGATGCTCAGTCCTTGCTGTCGAAGCCGTCGACGCCCGCGCCGCAGATCACGACACAGACCTTCTCGTCGGCCCGCACGGGGAAGCGGCCATTGAACAGCGCGGCCATGCCCGCAGCGGCGGCGAGTTCCGTGCCGATCCCGAGCTCGTTCCAGAGCCAGGAGGCGGCAGCATACATCTCCGGGTCGCTGACCAGCACGATGTCATCCACCGTGCGCTGGATGATCTCCAGATTGATCTCTGCCGAGCGGCGTGGTGCCAGGGTCGGCGCCTTCGTCGAGATGCGTTCCAGCGTCACCAGTTCACCGGCGTCGACCGAACGGCGCAGCGTCGGTGCCCCTTCCGGCTCCACACCGATGACGCGGATACCGGGGCGGCGGGCCTTCAGCGCGGTTGCGACGCCGGAAATCAGGCCGCCACCGCCGATGGCCAGCACCACCGTCTCCACATCCGGCATGTCCTCCAGGATCTCCAGACCGACGGTTCCCTGGCCCGCGATGACACTCGGCTGCGCGAAAGGATGCACATAGACGCGGCCCTCCGCCTCGACACGGGCCAGTGCCAACTGATTCGCATCGTCCCAGGCCTCGCCTTCCACCACCACTTCTGCGCCAAAACGCCGCATCCGTGCCACCTTGTCGGGTGCTGCGGTGACCGGAACGTGGATACTCGCGGGCACCCCCGCCGCCTTCGCAGCCGCAGCAACGCCGAGACCGTGGTTGCCGCCGGAAGCCGTGATGACACCGTGCCGCAACTGCTCCCGCGTCAGCGAAAGCGCCGTATTGGCCGCGCCACGTGCCTTGAAGGAACCGGCAAGCTGCAGGTTCTCCAGCTTCAGCACCAGGTCACAGGGCAGCGAAAGCCCGACCGCCGGGGCCACGCGCAACATGGGCGTGCGCCGCACGGAACCCTGCATGCGCGCCTGCGCCGCCTCGATATCCTGGATCGTGACCGCTGTCATGTTTCTGCCCTCCTGCTGCCGGTGCAGGCAATAATCCCCTGCGAACCGGAAAGCCACCCTTGACATTCAGGGTCATGAGGCGAATATACGTTGCAGTGCAGCAAAAAACTGTTGCACTGCATCAATGAAGCCTGAACAGGCGCGCTCGGCGACTGCCCATTGTTTGTTCAGTTGTTGCTCCCCAGCAACGCCGCTTTGATGTATATGGAATTGAAGATTCGAGCCACCGGGTTGCGTCTCCTCCCCAAATAGCGCCCGGCTCGATGTACGGAAAGGGCGACCCACTCCTCCCCGGGTCGCCCTTTCTTTTTCTGCCCCTTCCCGCATGAATGGCTTTCCCGGAGCGGTCGCGCAGCGCTGCCGTTTTTGGAACATGAACCGCCGGAATTGGTCCTCTTCGCTTCAGCCCCTCCTGTGACAGACTTTCCCTGGGCCAGAAGCCATTCGGGCAGTGCGGCGGCCCGCCGGGGGAGTCGAGCCATGACAGGGACCGGAGAGACGGAACGGGCGGGCGGGCGCAGGCGGCGCGGCCGGGGTGACGAGACCCCCGTGCTGCAGCAGCAGCCCTTTCGCCAGCCGCGCATGATCTATGCGCCAATGCGCGCGATATCCGACGATCAGGTCGAACAGATCCACCAGGCCTCTCTGGACGTGCTGCAGGAAATCGGCATGGATTTCCTGCATCCGGAGGCGAAGGCGTTGCTGAAGGATGCGGGGGCAGATGTCGATCCGGGCAGTGACCGGGTCCGCTTCGACCGGCAACTGGTGGAGAGCGTCATTGGCCTGGCCCCGTCTCAGTTCACCCTGCATACCCGCAATCCGGCACACGACCTGACCTTCGGCGGCGACCATATCGTCTATTGCGCCGCGGCCAGTGCGCCGAACTGCGCCGACCGCGCAGGCGGGCGACGGCCAGGCAACCTGGAGGATTTCCGGCGGTTCCTGAAGCTCGGCCAGATGCTGAACGCCGTCCACATGTGGGGCGGCTACACCGTGGAGCCGACGGACGTTCACGCCTCTGTCCGGCATCTGGTGGCGCTGCAGGACATGCTGACGCTGACGGACAAGGCGATCCATGCCTACAGCCTGGGGACGGAGCGGATCCGGGACGGCATCGAGATGGCGCGGATCGCCCGCGGCGTCGAGGATGCGACGCTGGACCGCGAGCCCTCCGTGATCTCCATCATCAACACCTCATCCCCGCTGCGCTTCGACACGCCGATGCTGGACGGGGTGATGCAGCTTGCCCGGCGGGGACAGGCGATCTGCGTGACCCCGTTCACGCTGGCCGGGGCCATGGCGCCGGTGACCCTCGCCGGGGCGCTGGTGCAGCAGAATGCGGAGGCGCTGGCCGGGCTTGTCATCAGCCAGACCACGAAACCCGGCGCACCCTTCGTCTATGGCGGCTTCACCTCCAACGTGGACATGAAATCAGGCGCACCGGCCTTCGGCACACCGGAGGCGATGCGCACGGCGCTGATCGGCGGCCAGCTTGCACGCCGCTATGGCCTGCCCTACCGTTCCTCCAACGTGAATGCCGCCAATACGCTGGACGCCCAGGCGGCCTACGAGACCGTCTTCTCGCTCTGGGGCGCGGTGATGGGCGGCGTCAACATGCTGAAGCATGGCCTCGGCTGGATGGAGGGCGGGCTGCATACCTCCTTCGAGAAATTCGTCATGGATGCCGACATCCTGCAGATGGTGGCCGAGTTCCTGACACCGGTGGAGGTCAACCGCGATTCCCTGGCGCTGGACGCCATGCGGGAGGTCGGGCCGGGCGGGCACTTCTTCGGCTGCGCCCACACCCAGGAACGCTATCGCACCGCCTTCTACCCGCCGATGGTTTCCGACTGGCGCAACTACGAGAGCTGGGAAGAAGCCGGCAGCCCCACCGCCTACGACCGCACGGAATCGCTGTACCAGCAGATCCTGGCGTCCTACGAGGCCCCGCCGATGGACCCCGCTGCGGCGGAGGAACTGCAGGCCTTTGTCGCCCACCGCACCGAAGCAGGCGGCGCCCCGACGGATTTCTGAGGCCCGGGGAGAGAGATGGAACAGTCCACGGAGAGGCAGACGATGAAGACGAATGTGAAGGTGGCGGTGATCGGTGGCGGTGTGGTCGGATGCAGTGTGCTGTATCACCTGACCCGTGCGGGCTGGACCGATGTGGTGCTGATCGAACGCTCCGAGCTGACCTCCGGATCGACCTGGCACGCGGCGGGCGGCATGCACACGCTGAACGGCGATCCCAACGTCTCCCGGCTGCAGGCCTACACGATCGGTCTCTACAAGGAGATTCAGGAGCAGTCGGGACAGGACTGCGGCATGCATGTGACCGGCGGCGTCATGCTGGCGGATACGGAAGAGCGCATGCAGTGGCTGAAGATGGCCCACGCGCGCGGCCGCTACCTGGGCATGGACACGGAACTGATCTCGGTCAGCGAGGCGAAGGAGCTGTTTCCCCTGCTGGAGGAGAAATACTTCGTCGGAGCGATGTATGACGCGGTCGACGGCCATGTGGACCCGTCCGGTGTCACCCAGGCCTATGCCCGCGCGGCGCGGCTGAACGGGGCGGAGGTCTATCGCCACAACCGGGTCGTCGAATTGAACCAGCGCCCCGACATGACCTGGGACGTGGTCACGGAGCAGGGCACCATCAACGCCGAGCATGTGGTCAATGCCGGTGGTCTCTGGGCACGGGAAGTGGGGCGCATGGTCGGGCTGGAACTGCCCGTGCTGGCCATGGAACACATGTATCTGCTGACGGAGGAAATGCCGGAGGTCGTCGCCTTCAACGAATCCAGCGGCAAGGAAATGATCCACGCCATCGACTTCGGCGGCGAGATCTACACCCGTCAGGAAGGCAAGGGCATGCTGATGGGTACCTACGAGAAGGCCTGCCGCCCCTGGAGTCCGAAGGATACCCCCTGGGACTTCGGCCACGAACTGCTGCAGCCGGACATCGACCGTATCGCGCCGTCGCTGGAACTGGGGTTCGAGCATTTTCCGGCCTACGGGCGGGCGGGCATCAGGCAGATCATCAACGGCCCCTTCACCTTCGCACCCGATGGCAACCCGCTGGTCGGCCCG
>CAXBNO010000054.1:0-10816 GCA_963976775.1 uncultured Kordiimonadales bacterium | reverse complement strand
CGGAGGCCGGCGCCTGCTGCACGACCAACACCAACGAGGGCTTCATCTACAACCGGGAACGTCCCCGGCACCGCAATGTCATAGCCTCCGGCCCCAACATGCATGATGAACTGCTGCGGGTGCTTTCCTGACACCTGCCCCCAGGCAGGTCGATCACACGCACTCAGTCCATCCGCAGGCCGCCATCGACATTCAGGGTCTGCCCGGTGATGTAGCTGGCGTCATCGCTGGCAAGGAACGCGACTGCCGCTGCCTGCTCCGACACGTCGCCCTGACGCCCCAGCGGCACCTGCCTTCGCACGCCCTTCTTGATGCGCTCGAACTCCGTCCCGACATGCCCCGCGACCCGGCGGAACGTACCATCCATCATGTCGGTGTCGGTCGAGCCGGGACAGATGCAGTTGACCCGGATGCCGGACGGGGCAAGCTCCGCTGCCATCTGCTGCGTCAGGCCGATGACCGCGAACTTGGTGGCGGAATAGGCACCGTAGTTTGCCATTCCGACCCGACCGGCCGTCGATGACAGGTTGACGATGGCACCACCGTTCCCGGCGTCGATCATCGCCCGGGCACCCGCCTTCGACACGTGATAGACGCCGTTCAGGTTCACATCGACCGTCCGCATCCAGTCCGCGTCGTCCATGGTGATGATGGGTGACGCACCTGCCCCGCTGGGAACGCCGGCATTGTTGACGATGATGTCCAGCCGCCCGAAGGCATCCACGGCACCTTCGATCAGCGCCGAGACCTGATCCCGCTCGGTGACATCACAGTCGAGCGCCAGCGCCCGGCGTCCCAGCGCCCCGATCTCCGTGACCAGCGAACTGGTCCCCTGCCAGTCCATCTCGGACTCATGCGCCAGAACCGGTCCGCCAGCCGAACGTGCCGAGACCACGACATCGGCACCGTCACGCGCCAGGCGCAACGCGATTGCCCGGCCAATGCCACGATACCGTGCCGCGCCGGTGACGACCGCCACCTTTCCCTTCAGATCAGCCATTCGGTTTCCTCCTGCTTCGGCCCCAGCTTACCAGAAGGGGACCTGCCACCGCGCAGGCCAGACCGACCATGAACAGCGGCGTGATCACCTCATCCAGCAACAGCGCGCCGAACGCCGTCGCCGCGATGGGGCTCAGCGGCACCCAGATCGCCGCGCGTGTCGGTGACAGGCGGCGCAGGCCCCAGTTGAACAGCAACATGCTGGCGGTCCCGCCGAACACGGCCAGATAGATCGCCAGCCACCAGTCGTTTTCCGAATATCCCGTCCCCGTGGTGAACAGCCCTTCGGCGGCGGCGAACGGCAGCATCATGATCACACCCCCCAGCATCGCCAGCAGGGAGATCGGCGCGACCGAGTAGCGCTGATACAGCCGGGCGGAGAAGGCGTTGTAGGTGGCACCGCAACAGACGGCGAGGAAGAACAGTCCCTCCCCCCACAGGCTGTCTCCGCCGACGTCCGCGCTGAAGGCCTTCTCCCCCACCGCGAGAGAGACTCCGGCGAACGACAGGATGGCGGCAATGGTCATGAACCAGGAGACATGGTCACGACCACCCGCAGCCGCGATCAGCATCGTCAGGATGGGAATCAGTGCGAAGATGACCGCGCCACGTGCAGCAGGAATCTCCTGCAGGGCCGTGTTGACGAACAGGTGGAACAGCCCGAACTGCATGACACCGAGGCCGAGCGCGAGCAAGACATCGGTGCGGGCAATCTGCCATTGTGACCGGCGCAGGGCCAGCGGCACCAGACAGGCAGCGGCCAGAAAATAGCGCAGGAAAGCAAGGGTCGCTGGCGCGTCCGAATGCTCCATGATCGCGCGTGCGGCCACGAAGGAACTGCCCAGCAGGACCACGGAGCAGAAGAGTGCCGCATGAGGCAGGAAATCCGGCGGTGCGGACGTCACATCCTGGAATCGTTCCTCACCTGTCGACAAGGAACCCGCCTCCCCCGCGCTGTCACCCGTGATCCGCCGACTTTCGCATGCGTCGGGGCTGGCTGCAAAGCCTCAGTAGCGGTTCTCCCACCCACCGATCAGCTGACCGCGCGCATAGCGAATGCCGAGGTCCGAGACCGCCTGCTTGTCTTCCGGTCGATTGACGCTGGTGGCAATCAGCTCGATCTGGCGGTTGCGCCAGTTCTCGATCAGTCCCCGCACCAGGAAGCGCCCGTCCTTCTGTGCCAGCAATCCGGTCAGGCGGTCCGTCGATACCTCGATATAGCCGCGCGCGCCTTCCGCGCCGGTGACAGGACCTGTGCGATGGTCGGCATCGCCCGCAATGAAGGCATAGAAATCCGGTACCGAGAGGCACCACGCGGATGCCGACATGTCCTGTTCGACCATATCGCTGCCCTTGCCGTTCAGCTTCCCACTCAGGGCCTCATAGGGCCTCAGCACCAGGTGCTCGCTCCTGATGCCGCTCTTGTGCGCCAGGGCCTCGAGGCGTGTCCGCACAGCCGACTGCTTCAGATACTCCTGACGGATGGAGGCAAGCACACGGAACGCAATCGACTGCCAGGTTCTGGCTTCCAGATGCTGGCGAATGGCCTGCTCGACGACGGCGACCTCGAAATCACACTGGACGTCATCCGCCTCGATCAGTCCAAAGACCTGTTCCGGCGACACGATCTGATCCCGGACCTTCAGGTCCGCACCCACAAGCTGCATCGCGACCTTGCCGCGCTTCAGACTCAGGATCGGACGCACCCGGCGCTGAAAGCTGCCGCCCTTGATCGCATGGCGAACATCCACCAGCATCTGCTCCGCCGCCGTCATGGCCCTCGAATGCGCCTCCTCCAGTCCGGACCGGCTGAAGCCGCGTAGCAGCCCACGCCGCAGACCGGACAGCATGTGACCAAGGGTGCCGCGCGCCGCGCCGGCCGAGACCTTGTCCGTATCGGCCACGATCTGTTGGGCTGCCAGGCCTCCGGCGTCCTTCAGAACGCCTCTGGACACCGCTTCCTGCCCCACGTCACTCAGCAGGCGGGCGCTGTCATAGTCCTTGCCATGCACGACGCCATAGGCCCCATCGGACAGATCCGTGGTGCCGCTCGCCCCCAGGTCACGGGCACGTTCGTCAACGATACGGCGGAAATCCCGCGCCTTCTCTGTACTGTCGAAGGCGCTGATCCCGCCCTCCACCGACATCAGCGTGATGCCCTTGTCCTGTCCGCCATCGGCCAGAAGGCCAGCCATGCGATCCAGCCCGGCGGCGGCATCATCGTCACCGCCGACGAAAGCACTGTCGACAGGTGCAGCCTCCCATGCATCAGGCGCACGGGTCGGCGCCAGATGGACAAGAAATCCGTCTGCCGGCCCCTTGCCGGCCGAGCGGACGCGCAGACCGAAGTGTGCCTGCCGACCATCAGGCCGGTCGTACGTTATGACGTGGGAACCGCCCGCCTCCCCCTTGGAGAGTGCGCCCAGAGCCCGGCTCAGGGTGGCGCTGGCCTCCGCGCTGAACACATCGGACACCGGCCTGCGCCAGAGTTCGACGCTGGACCGGCCCAGCAGCCTGTCCGTATCCCCGTTCAGCTCGCCGATTTCCCCATGGGCATCCAGGCGCAGAGTCAGGCTCGACTCGTCAGACGTTGACGCTTGCATCATCATGATCTCTCACCTTGTAGTGCGGACGGTTACAGCAGGACTTTGAACAGAATGCCGTCAGCTCTTCAAAAAACAGTTAATTCAACGGGTTGTCTTGAGCAGGCTTCTATTCGACCATGAAGCGGTCATGGGTGCGTAAGCTGGGGAGGCAGATGCAATGACGGATTACAGACTGGTGGCCGAGGGTCTGCGCTTTCCGGAGGGGCCGATAGCCCTGCCTGATGGCGATGTTCTGGTGGTCGAGATTGCTGCGGGGCGGCTGACCAGGGTGCACCCGGACGGCACGAAGACCGTGGTCGCAACGCCCGGCGGCGGACCCAATGGCGCGGCCATGGGGCCGGATGGCAAATGCTATGTCTGCAACAATGGCGGCTTCCGCATCCTGGAGAGCAAGGGACGGCTGTTCCCGCTGGACCAGCCTGACGACTATTCGGGGGGCCGGATCGAACGGATCGATATCGAGACCGGTACCGTCGAGACACTCTACACGCACTGCAACGGCCATGCGCTGAAAGGACCGAACGACATCGTCTTCGATGCAGCGGGCGGCTTCTGGTTCACGGATCATGGCAAGGTCCGCGAACGCGACCGGGATGTCACCGGCGTCTACTACGCGGCGGCTGACGGCAGCCGGATCGAGGAGATGATCTTCCCGTCGGAGAGTCCGAACGGCATCGGCCTCTCCCCCTCCGAGGACGAATTGTATGTCGCCGAGACCCATACCGGACGGGTCTGGGCCTACGCGCTGAACGGACCGGGGCGACTGTCCGCGCCGAAACAGCCGATCCGTGGCCATCAGGGCAGACTGATCGCGGGGTTGCCGGGGCATCAGTTGCTGGATTCGCTTGCTGTTGATGGCAATGGCAATGTCTGTGTCGCCACCATCCACAATGGCGGCATCACGGTGATCCCGCCGGACGGCAGCCATTATCGCCACGTCCCCATGCCGGACCCGATCACCACCAACATCTGCTTTGGGGGACCGGACATGAAGACAGCCTGGATCACGCTGAGCTCGACGGGCAAGCTGGTCGCGATGGACTGGCCAGTGCCGGGTCTGAAGCTGAATTTCCTGAACAAACAGGTCAGCGCTGACCGGTCGGATTCCCGCGGACGGCTCTGAAGTCGCGCGTGAGGCGCGCGCGCGCGTCCCTGGCTCCCATGGGTTCACCGCATTCGCTGCAGGTCATCTGTGGATGCGTGACGCATTCACAACCCTTGTGAACGATCTGGACCGGCGCAACACCATCGAGCAGCCAGCGGTCTCCCCATTGCTTCATGGCAACGATGATGGGCCATAGATCCTGGCCCATCGCTGTCAGGCTGTATTCGTGCCGCAACGGACGTTCTGAATACACACTGCGCCGGGCCACCCCCAGGGCAACCAGCTTCTTCAGACGCTGGGACAGCAGGTGGGACGACATGCCCGTCTGACGCAGGAAGTCGTCGAACCGACGGGTTTCCAGGAACATCTCCCGCAGGATCAGCAGAGTCCATTCGTCACCCACAGCGGCAACCGCGCGAGCCAGCGTGCAGGCACTTGATGAAAGATCGGCGCGACTCATGAGATTCACTTCCAATATTGAATTGACTTGGTTCCCAATTTGAAGCTACATCGGATCAACCGATAGATGAAGGATTTCCTGGGGAGGAACCAGCCATGAAGGTCTATTTCGCGCCGCGCACCCGTGCCGTCCGGACGGTCTGGCTGCTGGAGGAGATCGGCAAGACCTACGAACTGGAACGGTTCACGCTGGGCCAGAAGGAAATGCGCGGCCCGGAGTATGCACGGATAAATCCGAACGGACGTGTGCCAACGCTGATCGATGGCGACGTCACGATCTCCGAGAGTGCCGCGATCGCCCAGTATCTCGGGGCCAGGTATGCGCCGCATCTGACCCCCGGCCCGGACGCACCGAATTTCGCCATGTACCTGCAGTGGCTGCATTATGCCGAGGGCATGATCATGCCTCCGTTCAACAACTACGTGGTGGAGACCATCCTGCTGCCGCCGGAGCGCCGCAATCCGGAGCTCGCCGCTCGCGCGGTGAAGCTGATCGCACGCCTTCTTCAGGCCGTCGAGGCACATATGGAGGGCCGGGAATATCTGGCCAACGACTTCACCGTCGCCGATACCATCACGGGCCACGCGGTGGTCATGGCCCGATCGATCAAGATCGACTTCAGCGCCATGCCCAACCTGTCGGCCTATGCCGACCGGCTGGAAGCGCGACCTGCTTTCATCAAGGCGTCGTCGCTTTGATGAAGCAGGCGGCCGGCGACGGGAGACTGTCCGCACCTTCATCGACAGGTAATCACGGGAATCCGGGGGAAATCAGATGACCGACAAGCCGATCTGCCTGATCATTGGTGCCGGTGACTATATCGGGGCAGCCATTGCCAGACGCTTTGCACGGGGCGGGTTTCACGTCGTCATGGGGCGCAGGCGCGGCGAGGAATTTGCGCCACTGGTCGCCGAGATCGAGGCTGCGGGCGGTTCGGCCCAGGGCTTCTCCTGGGACGCGCGCAAGGAAGAGACCGCTGTCGGGATGTTCGCCATGGTGGAGAAGGAGATCGGCCCCATCGCGATCTGCATCTTCAACGTCGGCGGCAACGTGCGCTTTCCCATACTGGAGACCACGGAGCGGGTCTTCCGCAAGGTCTGGGAGATGTGTGCCTACGGCGCATTCCTGACGGGGCGGGAAGCGGCGAAATACATGGTGGAGCGCCAGAAAGGTTCGATCTTCTTCACCGGCGCAACGGCCTCGATGAAGGGCAGCAGCGGCTTTGCGGCATTTGCGTCGGGCAAGTTCGCCCTGCGCGGCCTGGCCCAGTCCATGGCCCGCGAACTGGGTCCGAAGAACATCCATGTGGCGCATCTGATCATCGATGCCGGCGTCGATACGGAGTTCGTGCGCGACCGGCAACGTCAGGCAGGTATCGACCCCGACAGTCTGCCCGCGGACACCCTGATGAACCCGGACAGCATCGCCGAAACCTACTGGAACCTGCACCACCAGACCCGTGACGGCTGGACCCATGAGCTTGATATCCGGCCCTTCGCGGAGACCTGGTAGGGGCAGTCAGCCTGCCTGCTTCGCATCCCCCGGACTGCTGCGGAACAGTTCATCGGGCACCGCTGCGCGGAAGCTCTCCGTCGTGTAACGCCAGATCCTCACATCGTCGGACCAGTGGTCGCGCGGCAGTCCGGCCTTGACCTTCAGACCGTTCAGGAAGGCCTCCGGTGTCGGCAATCCGTCCCAGACCTTGGGCAGGAATGTTCCGCGTTTCCCCGCCGACTGCAGGATCAGGCCATCGCGACCGGGCCGCAGCCGGGCCTTCAGATCGTCTTCGTCAGCGAAGGCAAACGGGGCAGGTGTGGAGAGCACCGAGATCTCCAGTTCCGATTCCCTGAACTCCGGCACGGTGAGGGCCTGAAAGCGGGGATCCTCGAAACCGGCGGAAACGGCGTTCCAGGCTACGTCGGCGGCCAGCGGCCTGTGCGCCTGCAGCGACCCGATGCACCCGCGGAGCCGCCCCTTTCGTTCGATCGTGACAAAGCTGGCGGCGATGCTGCGCAGTTCGTTCGGGAAGGTATCGAGCGATATCCCGGGACGCTTGTTGCGGCCCATGCGGATGGCGATGGCACGCGCGGCTGTGGTCAGCAGCAGACGGCGATGCGCGTCCGCGAGGCGCGCTGTCTCCGACGGTTCCAGCGCCCAGGCACCATAGCCGACCACCCGATCCTTCGGACCAGCCGTGTCACCGGAATTGCGAACATCCAGGCGGGTGACACGGTAACCGAGGCGAGAAACATGTTGCAGCAGGCCGTTCACAGGACGGCTGCCGCAGGCCTCTTTCGGGCCGAAACTGCCGACAGCCTGCCGCTCGATCCGGGCAACCGTCTCACCGTCGATCTGACAGGCGGTTGCGTGATCGTGATAGTGCGACAGGTCGGTCGAGATGACGACCAGCGTTTCCGGGCCACCCCACAGTCGCGCCAGCAATGCCGCGACCTGATCCGGCGTCGCGTCGCCGACAACGACAGGCACCAGCGCGAAGTCGGCGCCAAGCGCACGCTGCAGGAACGGCAGATGAACCTCCAGACTATGCTCCTGAGCATGGGCTTCATCATGCGTGACCACCGCCGGAAAGTCCCGAAGCGCGTCCAGCACCTCCCGGTCCAGCCTGACCGGACCAAGGGGGGTCTGGAACGCATTCACCGATGGCAATGCGAAGCCCCGGAAGGCAACCCTGTGCGCGGGGCCGAGCAGGATGACCCGGCGAATGGTTTCCCTGCCAGGCAGCACACGCTGATAGGCGCTCGCGGCGACCGCGCCGGAGTAGACATAGCCCGCATGAGGCGCGATCAGGGCCTTCGGCGCGGGCAACGGACCTGCATGCCGAGCGGCCGCATCCTTCAGCAGGCCATCGACCGTCCGGGCGAGTTCCGCCCCCTCCCCCGGATAGAACCGCCCGGCAACAGCGGGCGGGCGAACGGAAACTCCGGCTTCCATGCTCAATCGAGATGCTCCGCGCCGACGATCACATGCTCCTGACCGAACCAGAGCGGCGAATTCGGCAGGTCGATGAACTTCGCCTCGTCCTCCAGCAGGATCCTGCCTGCCTCGCGGGACGCCGGGTCCTGTGCCGAGGCCTCCAGATCCTCCATGGACTTCCACCAGAGTTCGGCCACCCCGTCGAACGGTTCCGGGGCCTTGCGGACCTTCTGCATCGGTACGCTGAGCACGGTCTGCAGCGCATGCACCTGCACGTAGCGCACCATGCGCAGGGCCGGCTGATGCTGCCGCACCAGCGGGGCATGGCGGTTGAGCCAGTAGTCATGGAACTCCGCCAGACTGAGTTCGGGCCTGCGTCGCAGGCAGAAGGTGATCTTGAACATTGCCGGGCATCCTCCCTGTATCCGACGCTGTGACGGCCCTATAGTGACACAGATCATGGGGCGAAGGGGGTGGCGGCATGCAACAGGTCCAGACAGATTTCCTGCTGAAGGTGCAGTTCGAGGTCACGGAGATCAGTGACCTGGGACCGACACCAACGGGCAACCGGCGGATCGCACGGGTTACCGGCGGACACTTCGAGGGGCCGAAGCTGAAAGGTACGGCTGTTCCCGGCCCGGGCGGCGACTGGCTGAACTTCACGCCTGATGGCGCAACACGGCTGGATGTCCGGGTCACGCTGAAGACCGATGATGATGCCCTGATCTACATGACCTATTCCGGCGTCCGGCACGGCTCACCGGAAGTCATGGCCCGCCTCGCCGCCGGGGAGGAAGTGGACCCCTCCGAACTGTATTTCCGGATGGCACCCCGCTTCGAGACCGGCGCGGAGAAGTACGAATGGCTGAACCGCATCGTCTGCATCGGGACCGGGCACCGGCTGCCGACCGGGCCCGTCTACACCATCTACCAGATCCTGTGAGGGCAGAGCGATGCAGCAACTGAGCTTCGAGCACATCTTCGACATCGACATCACCATTGGTGCCCGGCACATGATCGGACGCGGTCCGTTCGGGCGCCGGGTCATCGCGGAGGTTTCGGGCGGCACCGTCGAGGGTCCGCGCATCAAGGGCAGCATCATGCCCGGCACGGCCGGCGACTGGGTCCTGATCGCCGACGACGGCACCTTCTACCTGGATGTGCGCCTGACCATCGAGACCGACGATGGTGCGCGCATCTACATGACCTATCACGGCACCCGTCACGGCGCGCCCGACGTGCTGGCGCGGCTGGATCGCGGGGAGGAAGTGGACCCGTCGGAGTTTTACTTCCGCACCGTGCCGTTCTTCGAGACGGGCGACGAACGCTATGCCTGGATGAACCGGATCGTGGCCGTCGGACTGGGTGACCGGACCCCGCGCGGCCCGTTCTACAGCGTCCATCAGGTACTCTGAGGCCATGTCGGCGCGCCATGATGTCCGGCGTCTGAACCGTTTCGCAGCACGGCTGTTCGAGAAGGCGGGAATGCCCGCCGACCGTGCGGCGCGGGTCGCCGCCCTGCTGACTGACGCCGACATGATGGGGCATGACACCCATGGCCTGAATCTCGCCCCGCAGTATCTGGCAGCCCTGACCGCAGGCGAAATGCCCGCGACCGGTGAACCGAAACGGTTGTCGGATACCGGGCCGGTCGTGCTGTGGGACGGCAACTACCTCTCCGGGGTCTGGCTGGTGGATGCGGCGATGGACCTGGCGCTGGAGCGTGCGCGGGAATTCGGCCTCGCGGCCATCGGCATTCGCAGGTCCGGCCACATCGCCTGTCTGCAGAGCTTTCTGCCCAAGGCGACGGAGAAGGGCTTCCTTGTCCTGCTGCTCAGTTCCGACCCGGCGGCGAAGGGTGTCGCACCGCCGGGCGCGACGGAGGCGGTATATACCCCCAACCCGATTGCCGTGGGCATCCCGACCGAGACCGATCCGGTGCTGATTGATATTTCCTGCTCCATCACCACGATGGGCCTGGCCGGACGCAGGAAGGCCGAGGGGGAACGCCTGCCCGGCGCATGGCTGGTGGATGAGACAGGTTCGCCCACCGATGATCCGGAAGCCGGCGTGGCGCTGCTGCCGCTCGGTGGCACGGAGAGTGGCCACAAGGGCTTCGCACTCGGCCTGATGGTGGAGGCCCTGACCTCCGCGCTTGGCGGGTTCGGGCGCAAGGACGGACCGACACAACATGGCGCGTCAGTGACGTTGCTGCTGTTCGACCCGGAAGCCTTCGGCGGGCGGGAGGAGTTCACGGCAGAGAGCAGTTTCCTGGCTGCCGCCTGCCGTGCGGCGAACGTCCCGGAAGGCGCGGCACAGGTCCGCATTCCCGGCGCGCGGGGTCTCGACGCCCGGCGCACGGCGCTGGCAGAAGGCGTGATGCTCTACCCCGGGATCATGGATCGACTGACGGAATGGGCGGAACGGCTGGGAGTCGAGGTTCCCGATCCCCTGAACTGACGAAAATCAAATGGAGAGCGACATGCGCACGAACAAGGTTCGCGATATCTGGAATGCCGGTGGCAACGTGGTCAATGGCTGGGTCGCGTCCGCCAGTTCCTACACGGCGGAAATCATGGCGGCACAGGGGTTTGACTCGGTTGGCGTGGACCTGCAGCACGGCATGATCGATTTCGACCATGCCATCGCCATGCTGCAGGGAATCTCGGTGCAGGAGGCGACACCGCTGGCCCGCATCCCCTGGAACGATCC
>CAXBNO010000053.1:0-10817 GCA_963976775.1 uncultured Kordiimonadales bacterium | reverse complement strand
ATTCCGATATTGACCGTCGGCTCACGGAAATAGACCGGCATCAGCTGCGCATGGCAGTCGGTGATGTGCAGCAGCGTGACATTGCCCAGCGGATCGAACTGCAGCAGGTCGTCCTGGGTCAGCGCCTGCTGTGCGGCGAGGCGTGTCCAGCTTGAACCCGCTCCGATCAGGGTGCCGGCGGCTATACCCATCTGGATGAATTCGCGACGTGAGATCATGGCAATACCTGGATGTCGGAAGGGCTGAGACAGGAAGGGCTCCGAACCGCATTGGATCCGGAGCCCTCAAAAGGTGGTCGGCGCAGCTTTGCACCGACCGGGGGGCAGAAGGCTACTGACGGACCGCGGGTGACTCGACCGGCAGGTTCTGGCCGCGCCACGCCGTATAGAGCTCCAGCGCCACGAACTCGTCCGATCCGACGTCATAGGGCTTGGCACGGATGTTCGTCATGCAGCCCTTGAAGCGGCGATGCACGGAACCGAGCTTCTGCCACTTCAGGCGATAGGTCGGAAAGCCGTTGATCTGGCCCTGGCTGAGCATGTCGGCGCGGATGTTCTTGCCGTAGTTGTCCTCGTGACAGTTGGCGCAGGACATGTCGAGCTGACCGACACGGGTGTAATAGATGTCCTTGCCCTTCTCGAACCACGGGGTCATCTGACCGTCGGTCTTCACCGCGACCGGCATGCCGCGGGACTGGCTGGCGACATAGGCCGCCATGCCAAGCATCTCGTCCGACTCCCAGTCCCATTCCTCGGCCTGCATCCGCTCGGTACGGCAGTCGTTGACCTGCTGTTGCAGTGTCAGCGGCCTGCCCTTGGCATCGTTCCATTTCGGGTAGGAAGCCTTGACGCCCTTCATGCTGTCAGACGCGTCGCCATGGCATTCCGCGCATGACTTGCCTGCGGCCCCGTCGACCGTCGACCAGAGTTCCTCACCCGCATCGACCCAGATGTAGGCAGGATTATCGAAATCATCATCCTGCAGCATCTTGGTTTCCTTGTTGCGGAACTCATAGCCGGAGATGATCTTCGCGAGCGGGTGGTTCTCTGCCGTCGGCGTCACGCCTTTCAGCTTGTCCGTATCCATTTCGGCCTGGGCCGGCATCGTCAGCGCCATCATCAGAATCGCTGCGCTGGCAGTCAGGATCTTCTTCATTTCGTTTCCTCCCTGATCAGTCCGGACCGGTCTTCAGCCGATCTTGAGCTTGGACTTCGTCGTGTAGACAGAGCCGTCATCATCCACCCAGGTGAAGGTGAACTCCCCGGGGCCTGGCACCTTCATGGTGAACTCCAGGAACGGATTGGCGGAGATCGCCGGGTCGATATCGACCGCAAAGATCTGCTGGCCCTCGAACTCGGCCGTGAAACGGTTGATGATCTGCCGCGGGACCAGGTTGCCGTCCTTGCCCTTGCGCAGGCCGGATTCCATCTGGTGCGAGATCAGGGTCTTGATCGTGATGACCTCGCCCACTGCGGCCGTCTTCGGGACCTTCACGCGGGGTTTTGACTTTGCCATGTTCTGGTTCTCCCCTGATCAGCCGCCACAGCCGCCGATGGTGACCTTCACGGCAGCCTTGGCCATGTGATAGGTCCCGTCGGACAACTCGGCGATTGCGATGATGTTCTGCGTCTTCGCCAGGCGCATGCGGGTGTTGGCTTCGGCCGAACCGCTCAGCGGACTGAAGTGCATGGTGGCAACAGCGGCTCGCGGGTTGCCATCGGCCAGGATGCGGACGCGCCTGACGTAATTGTCGGCAGTCATCGGGCTGTCGACGCTGACGCCGATCGGCACGGTATTGCCGTTCTCCGCAATCTCCGGGGCGGTCAGGGAGACGATGTCGTCCTCCATCACCGCTGCACCGCCGGTGAATGCCTTGATCTCCTCGTCAGCGGTACTGGCGAGCGCGCCACCCCTGAAGGGCGTGAGGGTAACGAACAGGGCACCGGCGCCCAGCGCCAGCGCTTGTCTGCGATTGAGTTTCATGGCTGCAACCTCCTTCGGGCTGTGGCTATTCCCTGAGGGTCGAGACATAGGCGACGATGTCCTCGACCTGCTGTGCGGACAGGATCGTCTTGCCCGCGAATTTCTTGTCAGTACGGGCCCCGGTCCTGTCGCTGTAGAAGGCGGGCATGATCGTCTGGTCGCCGAAGATCTTTTTCGGGTTGGCGATGATCGCGCGCAGCTGGGCAGGTTCCCAGCGGTCCCCGGCGCCATTCAGGGTTGGCCCGACCTCACCATGAAACGGCTCGGACGCCTGGTCCGCGTTCTGGTGACAGGCAAGGCAGTTGCCGAGCTTGCGGTTGGCAAACCAGTCACGGCCCGCGGCAACATCGCCGGGCGTGCCGGTCAGTGATTTCTCGACCGCGAACGCGTCGTTCACCATGACCTGCGAGGGTGCCGTGGCCTCGCCGGCCATCGCCGAAACCGTGAACGCGCCGGCGGCAATCGCCGTAATGACATAGACGGATGCTTTCACTTGTCCCTCCCTGATCCCGGGCGACCGTATGGATCGGTCACTCCGCTTCTTGTTGCTTGTGCTTTCAGCCATACGCGAACGGCGGTATGAAATCAAAGCAAATATTGCAATGTTTGAATGTAAAAAGTGTGACCCGTGACTCAGCCCGCGCGCCCGAGCGCCGGAAACATCTCCTGCATCCAGAACCCGATCTCGTTCATCGATCCGGTCATGATCAGGATACCGGTGACGATCAGCAGGCCGCCCATCGCCTTCTCCACCACCCCGAGGTTCTTTCGGAACCGGGCCATGAAGCCAAGAAACGCAGTGGAAAAGATCGCCGCCAGCAGGAAGGGGATGCCGATACCTGCCGCGTAGGCGGCGAGCAGGAACGCCCCGCGTGACATGGAGTCCTCGGCCCCGGCCATGAACAGGATTCCGGCCAGGACCGGGCCGACACAGGGGGTCCAGCCGAAGGCGAAGGCCAGGCCAACGAAATAGGCACCCAGCCAGCCGGCCCTGGTGCCGCCGGTATGAAAGCGAGCCTCCCGGAACAGTAGGCCGATCCGGAAAATTCCCATGAAGTGCGCGCCCATGAGGATCAGGACGATACCAGCCACGATCGCAAGAATGCCAAAGTATTCGGATACGGCGCTGCCAATGGTGCTGGCTGTCGCACCCAGGGCGATGAACACAGTGGAAAAGCCAAGCACGAACAGTATCGCCTTGGCGATGATCTGGCGGCGGTCGACTGTTTTGGTGCCGCCGCTGAGCTGTTCGAAGCTTATTCCGGCAAGATAGCAGAGGTATGGTGGTACCAGAGGCAGAACGCAGGGTGAGAGGAAGGAAAGCAGCCCCGCCAGCAGCGCGCCGCTGATCGTGATATCGAATTCCATCACACCATTTGCCCAAATATTCCAGTTATCCTATGTATGGCGCATGAAAGCACTGCTTGCGTCAATTGTGTTGTTTGCCGGTCTGCTGGTCGCCCCCCTGTCCCACGCGGGCGAACCACGGACTGCGCTCGTGATGTTCGAGCAGCAGAACTGTGAATGGTGCGCGGCCTGGTTCAGTGAAATCGGACCCATTTACCCCCTGACAGAAGAGGGCAAACGCGCGCCGATCCGCCGCGTCGACATTCACGATCCCATACCCGATGACTTGGCTCATATTGAAGGATCGCGATTCACCCCTACCTTCGTGTTGATCCATGACGGGCAGGAGGTCGGACGCATACGCGGCTACCCGGGTGAGGATTTCTTCTGGGGACTGCTCGACCAGTTGATGCAGAGGCTGCCGCCGCAAAGCTGAAGGGACTGCCGATGTCGATTGTCAGCCTGCTGAAACTGGACGATGACACCGATGCGCTGATGGAGAATGCCCGCCGGGCGGCTGCATTTCTGAAAGCGATCGGGCACGAAAGCCGCTTGGTCATTCTTTGCACACTTGCCGAGGGCGAGAAGTCGGTCGGCGAGTTGGAGAAACTGCTGAAACAGCGCCAGGCCGGCATCTCCCAGCAACTGGCCCGGCTTCGGTCGGAAGGCCTCGTCAAGGCCCGGCGCGACGGCAAGATGGTCTATTATTCATTGTCCAGTGACGAGGCCCGCGCCGTCGTCGGGATCGTCTACCAGATGTTCTGCGCCAGGTAGGCGCGCGCCACGGCAACCATTCCCCGCGACTTGCGCATGCGCTAGTCTGCGTGCATTCGCAGTGACGGAGACTGTCCCTTGTCCGAAGCCCCGCTCAGCCCGTTCCATCTCGCCTTTCCGGTCCACGACCTGTCGGAGGCGCGCCGCTTCTACGGTGGTCTGCTGGGCTGTTCCGAAGGACGCAGTTCAGAGGACTGGATCGATTTCAATTTCCACGGACACCAGATCGTCGCCCATCTGGCCCCGGAGGAGACGGGGGAGGGGACGACGAATGCGGTTGACGGCCATGGCGTGCCGGTCAGACATTTCGGTGTCGTGCTGCCAATGGATCAGTGGCAGGTGATGGCCGACAGGCTGAAGGGGGCAGGCGTCGATTTCGTCATCGAACCCTACATTCGCTTCAGGGGCGAACCGGGGGAGCAGGCGACGATGTTCTTCAGGGATCCGAGCGGCAACGCCATCGAGATGAAGGCCTTCGCCGATATCGGCAAGCTGTTCGCGAAGTAGTCCCAGCGCCGGGCTTGAGAAGCATGCCCGCTAACGCCATAAGAACCGGATTCGGATGGGCGCGTCGCTGGCGTGCCTGATCGGTCGCGGGACGTGATGCTGCTGTCCTGTCGACAGGTAGGTTACGGAGACTTCGATGATCGGCCTTTATGCGCTGTGGCACGACCCGGATGCAGTGCACTCCCGCGCTGCCGCGTTCGCGCCCGCGTTCAGGGTCGGTGAGGTTCTGCCGCGTGCGACGGTGCGCAATGGTGCACTGGTCTGTGACGGCTACGCCGGGCCGGGCCGGGAACCGGTCAGGACGCCTGACGGTTCGGTGGTGCTGCTCTACGGATTCATCGAGAACCGGGCCCGTTGCCGCGCTGAGCTCGGTGTCGGGTTTCCCGGTGATGCCGCGATCTATGCCGCCGGGTATGCCCGCTGGGGCGAGGATGTCGATCAGCATCTGACCGGTGAATACGCGACGATCCTGGTCGAGGCAAACGGCAAGCGTGTCCGGATCGCCCGCAGTCCGATCAAGTCGCCCGCCCTTTACTTCTGGCGGGACAGGGAACGGCTGATCGCCACAACCGCCGTGCAGGCGATCTTCAGTACCGGCGAGATCACACGGGAACTGGACGAGCAGAAGATCGCCGACACGCTGTACCTCAACTATCGGGAGGAGCGGCGATCCTGGTTCCGGGGGGTGACCCGGCTGCCGCGTGGCAACCGCGCCTGGATCACGCCGGATGGGGCGCAGGAAACGTGCTTCTTCCGGATCGAGGACATCGTCCCGGTCCGGTTGCGCCGCGACAGTGACTATGTGGAGGCCGCGGACGCCCTGTTCCGGGAGGCAACCGAGGCCGCGCTGGAAGGCTTCGAGCGCCCGGCGATCAGTCTCTCGGGCGGGTTGGATTCACAGGCGGTCGCGGCATACACGATGCTCGGGCGACCGGGACAGCCGTTGTTGTCATTCACATCGGTGCCAGAGCCGGGGTGGGTTGCGCCGGACCCGGGAGCAATGGTGAACGAACGCCCGCATGTCGAGGCGCTGGCAGCAATGTATCCCGAACTTCGACCGGCGTGGATCACCCCCGGGGATCGCGACATTTCCCATTTTCAGCGGGAGCTGTTCGAAGCGGCAATGACCGCGCCGCGCAACGGCTCCAATCTCCATTGGGTGCATGACGTGCGGGTGGCAGCCAGGGCAGCCGGTGCCGATGTTCACCTGACCGGCAACATGGGCAACCTCACCTTCAGCTATCATGGCCGCGGCATGCTGCAGGACCTGCTCCGGCAGGGACGGCTGGTGCGTCTCGCAAGGGAACTCTGGCATGGCGGCCCTGTCGGCAAGCTGCCGGTACGCATTGCACGGGAATCGGTGCTGCCGTTTCTGCCGGCAACCCTGCAGCGTCGAATCCGGCGCCGGTTCGGCAAGCTGGAGGAATCGCCCTTCCATACCTGGTCACCGCTCAGTACCGGGTTCGCGAAGGATATGGGCGTTGAGAAGCGTGCGCAGCAGCTCGGGTTCGATCCGGATTTTTCTCCCGTAACATCCGTGCTTGATTTCCGCACGAGGTCGTCGGGAAATGCAGCCAACGAAGCGGGGGACATCTCCTACGCGCTTGATCGGCTGCACGGCATTCCCAGCCGCGATCCGACGCGCTACCGCCCGCTGCTGGAATACTGTTTCGCCATTCCCGCGGAGCAGTACCTGAACCTGGGTCGCAGCCGCTGGCTCGCCCGTCGGATGCTGAAGGGCAAGGTGCCGGACATGGTTCTCGACGAACGGCGGAAGGGGCGTCAGGCTGCCGACTGGGCCAGTCGCATCCGGCCCCGGCGGGACGCCATCCTCTCGGAGCTGGAATGGCTGTCCGCTGATCCACTGGTTTCCAGATACCTGGATTTTGACCGTCTGCGGGACGCTGTGAGAAACATGCCAGCCGATGATCGCGATATCGGCGAGGCTGACTCCAGGACTCTCAATCTTGCCGTCAGCCGAGGGCTGACCACCGCCCGGTTTGTCCGGTTCATCAACGGACGCAATGATTTCTGATCTGCCACGTGCTCAGACGGGCTTTCCTGCCTGATCGAGATAACCGAACCGCTGCATCACCGCGCCATGATCCCTGATGATGCGTGACACCTGATCATCGTTCAGGCTGGTGCGCCAGTCACCGGCATGCCCCTTGCGAAAGAACCGCTCGGTCCGCGCCGGACGTTCGCGAAACCCTGACCGGGCTTCCTGGGCCGCCACAACGTCGAAGCGGCTGAAGGCGATGGCACGTTCAAGCCGCTCCTCATCCTGCTCCAGTTCCAGAAACCGCACGACCTTGCCAAAGGTCCCGACGGGGTCGGCATGCATGTCCTCGTAGCGCAGGGTCAGGAGATTCAGGTCCGGTGCATCGACCCAACTGGTCACGTGGTATGACCATGTCCCCATGAACTGCAGCAATTGATCCGACAGCGCCTGGTCGGACCGGGCCAGCGCATGGTCCGGGTCGGCCATATGGCCTATCGCTTCGTCGATGCTGCAGCCACGGTGATTGGCATAGGAGGGGGCGACATCCAGCGGATTCCGGATAACGCAGATCGCCCCGCGTGTTGCCACATCATCGACAAGCAGACGGCCGGACGCCGTGATGCGATAGGCATCGTGAATCTTGTGGAACCCTGTCTCTGTCTCGGTGCTGGTCCAGCGATAGACCTCCGGTCGGAGATTCTCGATCTCATCCTGCCTCAGGTCCGCCGTATCGAAACCGCAGACATCATCGACCCAGATACGGTTCGAGGCGATCCTGCCCGTGTTCAGCCCGTTGATGTCGCTCGGCTGTCCTTCGTCGTTCCTGTAGTTCATCAGGAACGTCCGCAGCCAGGTGTTTCCTGACTTGGGATAGGATGCCAGCCAGAAAATGCCGCTCATGTCAGCCCTGTTCCCGGGCATCGGCAAGCAGATGGTCCATCAGGCCATCAATATCGAAACCCGCCTTGGGTCGTATGATCCGTGCCATGTGCACCTTGCCAGCCAGTTCTCCGCAGCGTTCCAGGTGTTCCGACCGCAGGGCCATGCCGTCCATGAACCGGCGCCGGTAGGTGTTTTCCCGCAGAGGCCGGAAGCGGTTCATTCCGGTAATCGGTTCGATTTCGATCCCGCTTCTGTTCGAACTCTGGAGTATGTAGATCCAGCGTACTGGCAGAGGCGAATCCTGGAACCTCTCCGTGATGGGAAGACTGAACTTGTTCAGGTCCGGTCGCACGCGGACCTTTCCCGTAACATCAATTCCCAGTTTCCTTGTCGTGTCCTGCCAGATCTTCAGGCGGGGAAATCCGGGTACTGCTGCGCAGTCGGCATCGATCGGCACGACGTCATCCGCCAGAATCCGGTGGCCACGCTGCATCAGCCCCGTGGCAAGGGTCGATTTGCCTGAGCCGGAGGGGCCGACGCAGACGAGGCACTTGCCATCGACCTCTATCGCATTGCCGTGCAGCAGCAGATATCCCCGTTGGAAGAGCAGGGCACCGAGCGCCGAGCCGAGCAGGAAGACGCGCACCGATGCCTCGTCGATACCGGGCTCGGGCGCGATCCGGATCTCCCGCCCCAGCCTGACCGAGTAGCGCGCGATACCGGGAACCGTCAGCCAGAAACAGTCACTGTTCACCCAGACGAAAGGCGAGATCTGCCTGCCGCTCTTCAACTCGCTGTCCGGGATCGGGGCATGAGTGATACGGACATCCGCAGTGCTGTCGCCGACGGTCGCCGACTGGAGTTCCGGCAGCAGGAAATCCGAAGAAATGGTCAGCCCGTAGGCCCTGTAGTCATGGTGCATGGCTCATCCACTGCATTCCTGTGCTGTGCCGTCCTGGCCCGGTGCCTGACGCTGACACCGGTCCCCCGTGGGCCGGTCCTGTCAGCTGACCGACTGCCATTGTCGTCTGCGCCCGGTAGCTGTCCTAGCCTGTAGGGCGTTGCCGGTACAGTCCCCCCGGAGCCATCCGATCGACCTGCTGCCGCGTCAGCCTCGAAGCCAACTGGTGAGTGCGCCGAGCCGGGCGGCGTCCTGCCTTGCACGCCGGTCGCGACGACTGCGCATGAAATTGGCGAGCCGCAGCCGCAACCGCCACCATTTCACGGGATACCAGAACAGGATCCAGGGCGAATCTGCCGATACCGGGACCTCGGTCGCGAGATCGGCGCGGCGCGGAAAGGCGCGCCGCAGAAGAATGCGGAGCCGCGCGGCAGTGCTCAACGGCCCGGCCAGCTCCGCCTGCAGTGCAACGTCGCCGCGCGCTTCGAAACTGCGCAGCAGGCTGTGGGCAGCGACGGTGATGATCGGATCCTTCGGTGCCAGGATGCTGGCGGTCTCGGCGTCCCATTCGATTCTGGCGTTCAGCCATTCCCGCTCAACCAGCCGCAGCACCAGTGCCAGGCCACGCGTTGCGCCCTGGTCATGCGCGATCTGCCAGAGACGGGGCCAGTTGATCGTGTGGGTTTCGAGCAGCCAGCCGATATCGCTCAGGATCAGAGGCCCGTTGTTGAACTGATGATCGATAGCGGCGTGGACTGCGAGATGCAGCAACAGGTCCTCCGTTCCTTCGAACGGGAGCGACGAACCGGCCACGTCGCGTCGTACCTGACGTGGCGCCAATGTTTCATAGATGCCTTGCGTGGAGCCGGTCTTCAGCATCGGACTTGGTGAGATCGTTCTGGTGTGCACTTCCACCGTCGCGCCTCCCGGAATCCTGAGGGGCGGAAGATGCTTCCTGTCCTCCAGATGCGCGGCAGGATCGCCCAGGTGCGGCGGTTTTCGGTCCAGACCATTCGCCAGCAGGGCTTCGAACCCCGCAATCGCTTGCGCATGCGGCACCAGAACGTCGATGTCACGCAGCGGACGCAGGCCAAGTTCCGGATAGGCGAACCGGGCCAGATAGGCTCCCTTCATGAACAGGTGCGCAATGCCTGCCTGCTCCAGGATCCGGCTGGTCCGGATCATGTCCCGCTGCATCGCAAGCGCGCGCAGGGTTGCCCGCTGATAGGCGGCAGCCATGCGGTCCGCCAACTCCACCGGCAAGAGTGACAGCAATCCGGCCTTGCCCAGGTTGTAGTGCAGGCAAGGGGCGAATCGATGTTCCATCGCCCATTCGAGAACCTGTGACAAATCCTCGGCCGACAGCGCCTGAAACGCCTGCTTCGGGATCGATTCCGGTCGACACATCAGGCGGAGGGCCAGATCCTCCAGCGATGCTTCCCGTTCGGTCATGCCGGTTTCCTGACTTCCCAATGGATCTTGGCGTCATGCCTGAATTGAAGTCCTGAGTCGTGATCACCTTCAACCAAGGCCAGGCACGGTGGTCAAGCACTCCCTTTTGTCTGGAGGTGGACCGGTGGGAGCGGTCCCGGTGACCTGGTGGAGCACTGGAGACCACGCAGAACCCGGCGCTGCAATGCCCGGGGCAACCAGTACCTGATCTGCCGACAGCATCATTCGATATCGGGCGGAGTGATGTTGTCGAGCTTCCGGAAAGCACATATTTCGGGTGGAGGCTGATCCGGAGAGGCTGGAATCTGAACAAGGGGCTGCCGCAGAGGAGGCTTGACACATTCGGGGCTGCCGGTGATAAGCATAGGAGCAGGAACGCTTCGTTTTTCTGATCGGGTGGCGTTCCGTTGAGTGATACCGAGTTTGAAACCAGATCTTACCGTAGTGGAAACACCTGATGACAAAGCATGAAATCTCGACCGATGGCGTCGTTGGCGAAGACCGCTTGAAGAAGATGGTCTATGAGGTTCCTGTCCTGCGGGTTCTGGACACTGAAGACACCTCCAACAATACCGCCCCTGCCCTTGATGGTGGCACTACCTCGAGCTGACGTCCGGCTTCTGTTTGGATCTGCCTCGTCAATCTGGTCAGGCTGTTGCAGGATTGCAATGGCCTGATCCTGCTTGTGGTGTTGGTGAATTCCCGCTGATCGGGGTCTTCGCCTGGGCCTGAAGTGCCCGGTTTCCGCGCGCCTCAGCCTGTTTGCCGCGAGCTACCGGACGATGATATTTCCTTCCCGTACTTCGATGATCTGATCCGCATTCCGCAAGATTTCGGTGCGGTGTCCGATCAGCACGATCGTCATCTGCCCGTGCAACGTCTCCAGCGCGTCCCTGATCGCAGCCTCGTTTTCCGCATCCAGCGCACTCGTGGCCTCATCAAGGATCAGCAGGCTCGGGCGCCGCAGCA